>CANHVD010000706.1 GCA_947463775.1 Planctomycetaceae bacterium
AACGGATCTCAAGTCGATGTCAATTGAACTGTTCGCGGGAAAATCAAACATTTTCGAGTCAAATCAGAGGTCTGGAAAGATTCTGAGCGAAAACCATACGAGCCCCACCGTCCCTCAAGACAGAAAACTCTCAACGGACGAGGATCTCCAAAGCACGCCAGCTCAAAAGAGAAAAGACAGGCGATCCAAAATACATCTGGTTTCATGTTTCACTAACACGAAGAACTGCTCCCTATTGATTTGATCTCAAGAAACCGGCACCGACGAGATGACTTCAGACTCATTTCGACTACAGTACTTATCAACACCCCTAAGCAATGCCCATGGAGTCGCAAAACTCAGCATGGTTGACGAGTGCATTGGCAGTTCACGTTGAGCAGCTCTCTGGAGAATAGAATCCCACAGAAAAGCAAGACATAACGCAAAACGGCCAGTACATCTTGCCTTACAAGCGATTTCTTTGGCGGAGACCTCTCCCAGCTTTGCGTCAGGATGAGCCAAACAAGGAAGCAGATCGAAAATCTAGACGAGATACTGTATTTATGTCTACAGTGTTGGCATCGAGTTTGCTCAACAGGTCGGGTCCCGACAAATCGTCAGCAGGGTAACCACGTGAGTGACTGGTTCTGAACAGTTCGTTCATCTTTGCCACTCCAATTACCGGTTACGGCCTGTGTGGTACTTGGCGGTCTGCCACGAAAGTCCAAGAAGCGGCAGTCATGCCCTTCATTAATTCATCAGGGAATCTTGAAGCGGGTTGACGTTGAAGGTTCTTGATTTCAGCGTTTATCCAACACGAAAGAGTCTGGAATGTCTGGTACAGGAAAGAAGATCTCGCTCACTAGGCGGCAACGCGAAATCTATGAGTTTCTTCGCGACAAGATTATCAATCGAGGCTACGGCCCTACGGTTCGTGAAATCGGACAACACTTTGAAATCCGATCCCCCAATGGGGTCATGTGCCATCTTAAGGCCCTGGAGCGAAAAGGACTGATCTCACGAGAGCAGAACATGTCCCGCGCTATCCAGCTGGCTGATTCTCCCCAAAACCGCCTCTCAGTTTCCCTGATTGGCAGCACAGCTTCTGGCGGTCCGGTACAGCCGAATGTCTCATCAGACGAATTGATTTCGTTTTCGGCGATGTTTGAAGGTGTGGACGTTGGCTGCCTGAAAGTCGAAGGCAATCTGTTTGCCCCGTTACATATTTGCAACGGAGACTTCCTGATCATAAATCGAGAAGCCCCTGTGCAGCCGGGATGCCATGTGGCCGCACTTGACGATCGTCACTCTGTGATCATCTGTGTCGTTCAGGAAGGAACAAATCATCTTGTTCCCGCGATAGCAGGAGCATTTAATTCAACAACCCGCCAGGTCCTTGGCGTCATCACAGGAGTGATTCGAAAGTTCCGAATCCCCACTGTTCCGGTGGCCGCAACAACTACCGAACTGAAATAGTCGCTAAAGCACCAAGTGAATACACCAGCCAAAAAAGCTGGCTTGAGTCAGACAATTCTGCACTCAAGTCGGCTTAATCTTTTCTGAAACCATGCGAACGTATGAGTTCGTGGCCAACCAAAACTCGAGCCAAATAGGGCAGCCTGAATCGTCAGGCCGCCTTACCCCACGAATCAACCGGCATGCCGATGCTGGCCCATTTGGCTTAGCCGGTTGTAAAGGGTCTTTAGCGCTATCCCAAGTTCCTTGGCCGCCTTAGGCTTGTCTCCCTGGTATTTGTCGAGCACCCTCAGAATCAATCTCTCTTCCATTTCCCGAAGTGTGATGGGCTCTGAGTTGATAAGGTCTGCGGCACCATCGGCATGACTTGAAGTGGCTGCTGAACTACGCGCCTGCTCATAGCCAGAAGTAACACCGGAGTTGGAACTGCGAAGGATGCTGCGCGGCAAATCTTCGGGCTGAATGGTTTTTCCATCAGACAGAATGGCAGCGTGCTCAAGCACATTGGCAAGCTCTCGTACATTTCCTGACCAATGATGAGACTGCAGAAGCCGAATTGTCTCCGGCGGAAGCATTTCTGCTGGAACACTGTCGCGTTTCAAGTGCCTTGCAATCAAGTGCAGTGCCAAACTCGGAATGTCATCAAGTCGTTCACGCAATGGAGGTAGATAAATTTCGAACGTATTAACTCGGAAGAACAGGTCTTCGCGAAACGTACCAGCCGAAACCATCTGCTGCAGCTCACGATTTGTCGCGCACACGATTCGAACGTCGACATGAAAAGGTTCGTTGTCGCCAACTCTTCGAACTTCACCTGACTCCAGAAATCGCAGCAGCTTGACCTGCATGGATTTATCCAGTTCCCCAAGTTCATCAAGAAACAGAGTCCCGTGATTCGCGACTTCAAAGAGACCGGCTCGATTTGAGTCCGCCCCGGTGAACGCACCCTTGCGATGACCAAAGAACTCACTCTCGACAAGGTTTTCCGGGATCGCACCACAGTTGACCGCCACAAACGGCGCGTCACGACGATCACTCTGTTCATGAACGCGTCGTGCGACCATCTCTTTTCCAGTGCCGGTCTCTCCAAGAATCAGGACGGCAGAATCCGTCGGAGCGATCTTGGCGATCAGCTTGTGCACACGAGCCATCGGCGCAGAATTGCCGATAAGGTCCGAGCGGCCTTCAACTCTCTGAAGACGGCTCTCCAGGGCCAGCGTCTTATTTTCCAGAGCTTTTCGCTCGCCAATCCGATCCAGCACATTCGAAATCTCGAACAGCGACACCGGCTTCGGAAGAAAGTCGTACGCTCCCATGCGAATAGCGCGAATCGCATCGTCGCGGTCGCCGTGTCCCGTACTGATGACGCAAACCGTCTCCGGAGAATGCTCACGAAGATAGTCAATCACGTCCCAGCCACTGCCGCCCGGCATACGCAAATCTATAATGGCTGCGTCAAAGACGTTCTTTTGAATCGCCTCAATGGCAGCGCCCGGAGACTGCTTCACCGTGGCCACATGGCCCATTCGGGGCAGCTCAGATCGCATTAATTCTGCAATAGAATTCTCATCATCAACGAAGAGAACTCGCAGGCTTTGTCGTTTCCTGGTACCCACCGCCGACTCCATGGCCAAAGCACTCAGCCTCATGCTGAATGCAGTCCGTTGCGCAAAATCACCATCAGAAAGAGAGCTTCTGAAGGCGCATTTCCCAGTATTTCTGCCAGACATCCGGCAAAAAGCACCGATGAGAGAGGACTATGGTGTATCAGAATTCCAATTCGGCAGCAACGTGGGTTTTGCTGGGAGATGAACGCATCTTCAGCAACTGAGCACTACTTTTTCATCGCCTTTTTCATCGCGTCGCCCATGCCACCAGGGCTGTCAGACACGATAACACCAGCCGCTCGCAGAGCCGCCATCTTCTCAGCCGCCCCGCCGCCACCACCGGAGATAATGGCTCCCGCGTGGCCCATTCGCTTGCCCGGAGGAGCCGTCTGGCCTGCAATAAACCCAGCCACAGGCTTCGTCACATGAGACTTGATGTACTCAGCCGCCTCCTGCTCGGCACTTCCCCCGATTTCACCAATGACGAGGATTCCCTCGGTGCCCGGATCATTCTGAAACATTTCAAGCAGTTCGATGTAGTTCGTCCCGTTGATTGGGTCGCCACCGATACCAACTG
>CANHVD010000707.1 GCA_947463775.1 Planctomycetaceae bacterium
GAAGCTAAAAGAGCAGTTCGGCGACGATCATCCAGAGGTTCTGAAGGTCCAAAAAGGAATCGAAAAGGAACTTGAAGAGGAAGTCAATAGGTTGGGCGAGAAGATGAGAGAGGCTCAGGCCAGTGAAGCAAAGACCGCCGCACCTTCAGCCGGCCTGAACGAAACCAACGCCGCTGCCGAAGCATTTTCCACATTCTCTCTGCATGTCAGTGATGTTTCGTTCAAACTGGCGGCTGCCGCATTGGCTCGTGGGGAATGGCCGGAGGCGGCAAAGGTCCGCATCGAAGAATTCGTCAATGCCTTTGATTATGGCGATCCGTTGCCGGGCAAAGGTGAGAAAGTCGCGTGCGTGGTCGAGCAGGGAATTCATCCGTTCCTGCAACAGCGAAACGTCCTGCGAGTTTCCATGCGAACGTCCGCAGAAGGGCGAGCAACCAACACACCGCTGCGATTGACGTTTGTTCTGGATAACTCCGGCTCAATGGAACGCATCGATCGTCAACAGACCGTGCGTCGAGCATTTACGCTGTTGTCGAAGCAACTGACGGCGATCGACCAGGTGACTTTGATCAGCTTTTCTCGCCAGCCTCGACTTCTGGCAGAAAACATCAGCGGGACAGAGTCCGGCAAACTGGTCGAGTTAATGGAACAGCTTCCCAGCGAAGGGGGCACCAATATCGAAGCGGCTCTGCAACTGGCTTTCGAAAAGGCCTCGGCCCAGCAGACGCCGGGTGCTCAGAATCGAATCGTGCTGCTGACCGACGGAGCTGTGAACCTGGGCAATGCGAACCCCGAAAGCCTGTCGCAAATGGTGGAGTCGATGCGAGCGGCCGGCATTGCCTTCGACGCTGCAGGAATCAGTGCGGATGGTTTGAATGATGAAGTCCTGGAAGCACTGACTCGCAAAGGCGACGGACGATACTACCTGATGGATTCCGGCGAAGCGGCTGACGATAACTTTGCTCAGCAGATCGCCGGGGCTTTGCGTCCATCCGCCAGCAATGTCAAGGTGCAGGTAGAATTCAATCCAAAACGAGTTGGTCAGTACAAACTGCTGGGCTTTGAAAAGCATCTTCTGAAGCAGGAAGACTTCCGAAACGACGCTGTCGACGCGGCCGAAATGGCCGCAGCCGAAGCGGGCGTTGCAATGTATCAATTTGAAGCCAAGCCGGATGGCGAAGGCGATGTCGGTTCTGTGTCCGTGCGGTTTCGAGATTTGTCCACGGGAGAAATGGTCGAACATCGCTGGCCCATTCCTTACGAACCCGAGGCTGCTCGACCGGACCAGGCAACGCCGTCACTCCGCATCGCGACAACCGCCGCAATGCTGGCCGCGAAGCTCAAAGGTGAAGCTCTGGGAGAATCGGTTGATCTGCAGACGTTGTCACAACTGATCGACAGCCTGCCGTCACAGATGCAAAGTCAGACGCGAGTTCAGCAGTTGAAGCTTATGATTGAACAGGCCCGACAGATGAGCGAGAAGTAAGACAGACGGCCCACAGAAAGTATTCCGGTGATTCAACCCGGAACGGGTTTGACAACATAGCCTGGGGTCGACGCGCAGCGGCGCACCCCAGGATAGACCATTCGGAAGCATCGAACCCTGAACGGGTTCCACAGCACGTCCGCCCTATGAGGAACCCGATCGGGGTTCACTGATTTTTGTTTCATCTTCCTGGGGTGCGCCACATTCGTGACGACCCCAGGCTTTGTTGTGAAACCCCTGTCGGGGTTGGAATTTGGATTACTCCCATGATCAAACTCATATCCCGCGCATTCAAATCGATTTGGTTACTGTCATTGCTGCCTCTAATGTCCGCCATCGGTGGAGCCCAGGAGCCCAGCAACGCAACCAGCGTGAACACGTCCATTGGCAGCGACGGGACCGGTACCATCGTCGTTGAAGCACATGGGCAATTGCCGAAGCCGCCAGTGTTCTTTACGGCGACGAGCAATGCCACGGCGCAGGTGGGGGCGGAGTTCATCGAGCAGACGATTGACGTCGCGATGAAAGTCGTTCAGGGCGAAGCAACAACGCTGAGCCTTGGGCTGACCGGGCTGGATGTTGTCACCGAAGTCCAGGGCGACCAGTTGAAGTCATGGTCCGTGAGGCAGGAAGGGGCTGCTCGGTTTCTTGATCTGAATGTCAACACGAATACCGCAGAGTTGAAGATCCTGGTCAAAATCCGTTCGCGCAAGCTGGATCTGAAGAATCCGGAGACCATTGAGCTGTCTCATCTGACTCCCGGCAATGCAGTTGGTTTCGATTCGAATTTGGTTCTTCAATACTCACCAGGAGTTGAAGGGGCTGTGACCGAGGCCACGGGCTTTGCACCGCTCAATGAAGGCCTGCAAGCTGCTGGAACGAGGCCAACACGATTCCGATCATCAACCGGTGGTCTGTTAAAGCTGATTGTGAATCGAGCCGGTACAACTCCGGGCCCCGTCGAACTAACCGAGACTAGTCTCAACGGGACGTCGCATGCGAATGGAAACTCGGTGCTCTTTCAATATCGCGGCACTGCTGTTGTCACGGTCGACAATGCAGAGATCACAATTCTCTACGGCAGTGCGGCTCCCAGTTTGGTTCCGACAGAAGCCGGCTATCGGCTGCGTCTTGTGACGGAGAACGGCATCCCTGTTTACAAGCTGATCTTTCCAAAAGCCGGCACATTTCCGATCTCGTTGGAATTCGTGGCCACTCTCGGCCAGCCCGCTGCTAACAGTCGAAACTTCGACTTCACCGTCGCGACCAGTGCCGTTGTTCCGTTGACTCTGAACGGGCTTGGTGCGGATCTCGAATTCCAACGCGATCAGGAGTCAGTGGCACCCTTGCGCAACAACGAAACGTGGATCGGATTTCTTCCGGCAACAGGTCGAGCGAAAGTGCAGTGGAAGACCGCACGCCAGGCCGGCGAAGGCAAGCTGTTCTTTTCCACCACGGGAAAGATCGAATCTCAGGTCGGAGCCGGGCTGTTGCGGCAGGATCATCTGATCGACTATCAGGTTCTTCAAGGCGAGCTGAAATCGATGCAGATCCTTCTGCAGGGGCCCGGAGAAATTCTGGAAGTGCAGGGCGGCACCACTGTCGTCGGCTGGACCGTGACGACTCAGGGAGACGATCGTATTCTGGAAGTCACGCTCAGTCAGCCAGTGACAGGCATGAACCAGATCAAGGTGCGTAGTCAGACGCCGCTCGGAGCATTCCCGGTGACTGTTCAGGGACTTCGTCTGAACCCGATCGGCTCCATTCGTCACTCAGGTCACCTTCGCCTCTCCAACATTGGATCTGTGCGTCTTCAGCCGACAGAGCTGAAAGGACTTTCGCAACTGGCTCCCGAACAGTATCCAGGCGATGCGATTCAGGCGAGACAGTCATTTGTGTATCGATTCCCGGCTGCCGATTATGCGTTCTCGGTCACCGCCGACAGCATTGAACCGGAAGTCAGCGTTTCTGAAGTCATCGCCTACGTGCTGACGGAAACTGATCGCATCATCAGTGCGGATATTGAGTTGGATGTGCGAGAAGCGGCCATTCGAGAATGGAACTTCAGCATTCCGACTGATTACTCCGTCGTCTCAGTCACCGGCGCGAGCGTTTCGGATTATGTCGCAGCGACAAC
>CANHVD010000708.1 GCA_947463775.1 Planctomycetaceae bacterium
GCACCACGAATGGAATGTGCCTTGCCTCTGTTGGTCTGACAAGAAATCGAAACAGCAGACACGGAGACAGGGCACCATGACAACTTTCACCTACGAAGCAATTGATCTGACCGGCAACCGAGTTCAGGGAGCATTGGATGCTGTTTCTCGACGTGCAGTGACTCGTCAGTTGTCGCAGAAATCTCTGACGCCTGTTTCAATCGCCGAGCAGGCTGCTGCCAGCGGCGTCTTTTCCGACCGCGTTCCTCGATCTGTGATTTGTGCCTTCTACGGAAAGCTGGCCACGCTGCTGAAAGCCGGTATGCCACTGGCACAGTCTCTGAAGCTGATCGGCGACGTGACCTCCAATCCTCGTTTTGCCGAAATCCTGCGAGTTATTCACGCGGAAGTCATTGATGGTCGCAGCTTTGCAGAATGCATGGCCGACTATCCGGGCATGTTTGAGCAGGCTGAAATCGCCATCGTTCGTGCGAGTCTTGAAGGTGCGTTTCTGGCTGATGCTCTGAAGGAACTGGAAACACTGACTCAGCGACAGCTGCAACTGCGATCCCGAGTACTGGGCGCATTGAGCTATCCGGGTTTTCTGATTGGCGTCAGCAGCCTGATGTTTCTGGTGCTGTCGACTCTCTTCGTTCCAAAATTCGAACCCATGTTTTCCGGCCTGCGTGAACGTGGACAATTACCCGTATTGACCGAAATCATGCTGACCGGAAGCCTGTGGTTGCGGGATAACCTCCTGCTCTTCGCGGGGATGTCCTTTGCTGCGGTCTGCGGACTGGTTGTCGGTCTGCGAAAACCCGCTTTTCGCCGTCGTTTTCTGACATTGTGCCTCTCACTTCCAGTCCTGAAAGGCCTGGGCCTGTTGATCTCAATGGGAAGATTTTCGCGGTTGCTCAGCACGCTGCTGAAAAACGGAATTACGTTAGACAAGGGACTGGCTTTGTGTGCCGGTGCGAGCGGAAGTCCGGCATTAGACGATGTGGTGCTGGACTGTGCTCTGCAGGTTCGCAAGGGGACCAGCTTTGCTCAGGTGCTGCGATCTGTGAAATGGATTCCCAGAGAGTACCGCGAGTTGGTGTACATCGGAGAACGCACGAATCGCCTGGACGAAATTCTGGCGGGTGCAGCTGACTCACTGGAGTCTCAGATTCAAAACCGGCTGGATGCCATGCTGAAGCTGCTTGAGCCTGCTCTGCTTGTCGTCATGGGAAGTATCGTCGCATTGTTTGTGTTTGCTTTGATCATGCCGATCCTGCGATCTTCAAGCCTTGTTGGCTAGTGATCATCGGATCTTTGATTCAAAGCGTTTTAGTAGTGTACTCAGTGGAGTAGAGATCTATGGTGAACTTTCAATCAGCACGATGCCGTCAACAAAGCCGGGCCACGAAAGCATCGCGACGATCTGGTTTTACACTGGTCGAAGTTCTGTTGGTGCTGGCCATTCTCGGGGCGATCGCAGCGATGGTCGTTCCCGACCTCCTGAGCCGTCAGAACAAAGCTCAATCTGATTCTGTCCTGATCTCAATTAAGGCCACTGAGCAGGCTCTGAAAATGTATGCCATTGATCATGGCGGTAAGTGGCCCAAATCTGATGTCGCCATCAAAACCCTGCTCGAAGCACAGGGCTCTGATCCGCAATGGAGCGGACCTTATCTGGAGTCATCGCCTATCGACCCGTGGGGCTATGAACTGCGATGCCGTCAGTCCAAAGATTCCGGACCTCGACTCAAGGTCTATTCAGTAGGTCCCGACGGAAAAGAAAGCACCGATGACGACGTGTTTGAGAAAGCCATAGCGCGAAGATCCGGGGCTGGAAAATGAAACGAATTGCAATCATCGCTGATAAAGATGCGATCGCGTCCGGTACTGGATTCACGCTGATGGAAATGCTGCTGGTCCTTGGAATCCTGAGTCTGATTTCCGCGGTGACATTTCCAGCGTTGTGGAGCTGGCTGGAACAAAATCAATTAAGTCAGTCTGTGGAATCATTCATACTGACTCTCAATCGTGCGTCAGCTCAGGCTGCGAACGAAGGAATTCCTCACGCTATTGAGTTCATGCCCAACGGACAAAAATACAGAACCGTTCGTCTCGACTCACCATTCGATCAGGATGTCGAAATCTGGGAGACGCTTATGGGGGAATGCGTGTTTGAAGTTTCAGAACAGAAGCATCTGTCACTTCCTCGCGGTGAGACGAACAACAGTTGCCGTCTGTGGTTCCATGCGGACGGTCGCTGTACGTCATACTCCCTGGAAGTTCGCAGCGGCAAGCGTCGGCGAATTGTTGATCTGGAAGGAACCACGGGGCAGGCGAGGATGCGACAGGAATCATAATGAAACGGTCTTCGACTATACCTTTCTGCAGTGAGCAGGGCGGGCGTGCTGGTTCAATTCTGCTGGAGGTTTCGGTCGCGGCGTTCGTGCTGGCTATTGCTGTCGCAGGATCATCTCAGTACCTGACCACCGCCCTGAACTCGTCAGAGAAAACACAGCGGATCACTCGAGCAGCTTTGATGTGCGAGTCAAGGATTGCAGAAGCTCTTGCGGAGAAAAGCTCTGCTGTCACGTCGGAAGAAGGAGTCTTTGAAACGGATCGCGACTGGCGATGGAAGCAAGTGGTCGAGAGTGGACCTTTTTCTTCCGTCGGAAGAGTTACGGTTCTGGTGTTTTTTGCAACAGACAAAAAGCCGGTCTGCTCGCTCACTCGACTCTTTCCGATCGCAAAGGAAAAGTCTGATTCAAAGGCTGGCAATCCACGATGAAACGAAGAATCCTCAGCCAAGTAACACTTCCCGGATTTCCGTATCGTCTTCGCTCATCCAGAGGGATGACTCTTCTGGAAGTTCTGCTGGCCATTGCCATCATTGGCGTCATTGTCTCGCTGTTCTCGGAAACCTTGTTTCAGTTTGCAAAGCTCAAGGAGCAAGGGCAATCAGAAGCGATGGATTGTCTGTCCGGACCGCAGATTATCGCTGAGATCCAGGATGTCTTGTTGCGAATCCGCAAGTGTCCGGATCCTACCAGGTCCGTCGTGCCTAAGGAGTCCGTTGCTCAAAGTCCGGAAGTCGCCGTCAAAGAGGAAAAGCAGACGGAACTGCTGCCCGGCCTGCTCTACGGGAACTCAGAGGAACTGTGCGTCGTTGCTGCAGATGCAGCCGGAATCATGCCCCAATGGACCGAGTTCTGTAACGGCAACGTTGCCAAATCAGGAACCAGCCTGTTGAGCAAGCTCAGCGGCCTACGAGGTTCTGTGAACCGGAATCTGCTGGAGGAGCCGGTCGTGATGGAGGCCCCTCGACTACAGAAATCATCAGAATTCTCCGGGGCGTCCGCAGAGGTCAAGGTCCGAAAGTTGACTCCGTCAACGCTACAACTCAGTTTTGAATTCTATGACGGCATTAACTGGAAGAGGGAGTGGGATTCTGTGTTGACGCAGTCGCTGCCCAGAGCAATCCGCGTCACGATTCTGTCACGATCCAAAAAGCAAACAAACGCTGTTTCAAAACAACATGTCTGCACACTTCTGCTGGATAACCCGAGTGAAGAGTAGCGGGAATGTCCCATCGACTTTGGAGAACATCGTGAAGGGAGTCATCTTTTTCCGGATCGCGTGAC
>CANHVD010000709.1 GCA_947463775.1 Planctomycetaceae bacterium
CTCCATTACCCAATGCGCTTCCGGCATCGAACGTTGCAAACGCCAGTTGAGTCGCAACGTTGTAGTCGTTGGGGTCTCCTGCGGCGACGATTCCTGTCGTTGGCGAACCAGCCGCAGGGCCCAGGCGAATTTCAGCGAACAAGGCCGTGTTGCTTAGTCCATCGGTAAAGTCACGCATTCTCGTGTTGGACCTGCGACTGAACGGTCCGTTCACAACGCCGTAGTTGGAATTGTTTCCCAAACTTTGAACGTAGTTTGTTGTGCCACATCCATTTGGGCACTGCGGTGCCGCCAAAACAAATGCCGGAGAGCTTGGCTGTGAAGGACACTGAAACATTGGCAACTTGAATTCTCGTGCTGCCAAATTACTGGCGTGGGTGTTGATGGAAACATCGAAGTTAAAGGCACTGTAAGCAGCGGCCTGCTCGAAGAATGGAAGAATAAAAGCATGCGGCGACGCTTCGCTGGTCACGCCAACTCCGCCGGACGCAATAATGGACCCCGGAGGCAGGCAGCTATGTGTTGACTCATAGTTGTGCAATGCGAGTCCAATCTGCTTCAGATTGTTCTTACACTGTGTTCGCCGTGCGGCTTCACGAGCTTGTTGCACGGCAGGCAGCAGCAGAGCAATCAGGATCGCGATAATGGCGATCACCACCAGCAACTCGATCAGAGTAAAACCACGATTCTTAGTACGCATTGCAGGAAACTCCCCGACAAGAAAAACAACGAATAACGAACCCCTCACCAACTGCTTTAAGCAATCCATGTGTCCGCAAACGCTGTTCCGGCCTGCCAAAGCATTCTCACGCGATGGAGACTGATGACGTGAATCAACCTTTCAGGTCCTGAACATGCATTCGCTTGATTCTCAGCGATACGGATGATCTCATTTTCGGCGATAAACTCAAACCGAAGCTGCCTCAATTCCTGGCAACGTGTTGACCCTTAATGCAGAAATTCCTCGCAGGCGAGCAGTGCGAAGTAGGCCATTGCAAGGCTTAGGGGTGATGAGAGCCGTCAGCGCTTCCAATATTGGGCAGCACATCCAGAGCTGCGACTTTCAGCAGCTCGAAAATCAAGCGTCACGGGTCGCCGGGAGTTCATCCGTTCTGGTCGACGTAAGTGCGCGAAATTCCTCAGGATTTGGGAGTTATCGCTGTTCGGTTCGGCCCGCAAAAAACGATCCCGCGCGTCGCGGCTGGAAGAGCACTAATAGTAGACCGGGATGATGACTGTATTTCGTGCTCTCTCGGAGACGCGATCTTCCCTCAGCCGAAAGTACATGTCGGCCGCGATGCAAAGCTGTTCTTCAGTGCTTAGATCCGGGGAGAACTCAACAGCTTCTTCAGGAGGGCGCATGTGTTTCGCAACAACGCGGCCTTCGAGTTCATAGTCATTCCAGATCGACCGATTCCGTCCAGTAAAGAAGACCGACACGGCTCCTTGTTCGCCAATGTGCTGACATTTTGAAACGACGCTGAATTGTCTGGGGCCAACCTTCACACTGCCGATCGAAACTTGTTCTCCATCGGCCAATGCAACAGGGCGAGCATACGTGATGTCGGACAAACCAACCACCGGCTCGAGAATGGTGCATTCACCGACCGTCTCACAGTCGATCTGGACAAGCGCTTTGCTGTGGCCCGAGTTCCTGAGCTTCACCACCCCGGCGTTGATGCCATCATCCTTGAGTTCCGTAAAGTAGAACACGCTGGCCATCGTGCCGCTGAGATGTCTAAATGTTCTCTCTTCGACCGAGCCGCGCAATTCATATCCAGCTCCCTGAACTCGCTGTTTCGCTGCGTGTCTGAACTTTGGCAACAACGGCCGCCCTCGCTTGAGAACGGCAACCGGCCCTAGCTCGTCCACCACCGCCGATTTATCTTCCGACATTGTGCCGGTATCGGTCAGAGAGCTTGAGTACAAGTCCTGACCAATCTGGCAGCCCGTGAAAATACAACCGACCACCAAAACTACCAATAACGGGTTCCTTGTTGCTGATCCCATTCTTGATTCCTCGCTCTGAGGGGGAGTTGTCATGAAGTCCATGGGGCGGACTATACGAGCACTGAGCTCTTCAGAGAATCGCAGTTTCTCTGTGCTATGCAGTGCCGTACCGGGAGTTGCGTTTCCACCTGTGGAGTCTCGGCAGTTTTCTGCGGAGTTGGGTTATCTCGATCACGTCTCACTTGATCCGACGCGAATCATCAAGTCAGCGGGCACGGTATTCTGCTTTCTTTAGTCTTGCGTATGTCGGCCCGATCTATGCGTTTTGCCGCAAAATCAGGGCCTTCAATACGAGGAGGGAATCGACCTCCACGATGGTCGATTTCGTTCATGAATCATCACTGGACCAGCGCGGGTTCGGTCTGGTTGCCGATGTAGGCTTTTTCGCTATCTGGAAACGGAACCAGTTGATACTCGAACCCTGATCGAATCATTTCATTTTTCAGCGATTCAAAATTCGCGAACGAATCCTTGTAGACCAGAATTGAAAGGTAATTTTTTTCTTTCTCAAAGGAGCTCAGCTTCTCCGCAATCTGCTCGGAATTAGAGCCGTCAACTGCAATCGGCAGTCCGGCATTCTCGATCGGTTCCACGTACTTACCACCGGCCGGGTCATCCACGAATCTGACTTCGTCATCGTTCGGCACCGCAGCACCATTTTCATCTTTCTTCGCAACCGCACAAAGTCGACCGGCCTTTAGAAAGTATGCGACCGGAGTCTTTTGAGTCGCCCGCTGCTTTGGTGTTTGCGAAGTCCGACTTCGCAACGCTGTTTCGTTCTGCAGGACCTGCTTCTCCTGCTCCAGTCGTAACTGAGTTTCGGCCAGCATCTGCGTTAGTCGCTCTAATTCTCGAGCTGATTCAATCAGGTCCGCCTGGGAATCGGCGACGCTCGCAAGCTTCTCGTTACGATCAATGATCATGGATGTTGTATCGTCATCCAGTTCATGCAACGTGGTCAGGAGTTCGCGGCTTTCAGGATCCGCAAACTGGCGTTCAAGATCTTCCTTTTGTCGTACAGCCTGACGCAGCTTTGTCAGCATTGCATCAGACTCAGATAACTGACCTCGCATGGTTCGCAATGCTCGGCTGTTCTGTGCTGTTGGTTCCGTCGGCGATGCTTCACGGCTCATCTGATTCGTCAAAATCACAACCAGCATCGCGATAAACAGGATACCGCCAAACGTATTGCAGATCGTATCCAGCAACAGATCCAGACTGTCTCCGCTCGGGGCTCCTCTGCGACTCATGGTGCACCGGCTCCTGTGTTTGGATCAATCGCCGTCTGATCGGCCCGCAGCAGATCGTAGCCGACTTCAAACTGACGATCCTGAAGCTCCTGACGCAGGGACGCAAAGGTTTCGATGCTGTCTGGCTTGACGAGAATCACGAAATAGATGGCTCCATTGTTCTGGCTGCCTACCCACGTCAGAAACTCTGCCGCACTGGCAAATGTCTGCGGAGGACGATTAGCACCCATCTCCGCAGCAAGGATCCTGTCTGAATTCAGCTCTACTAACCATGGCGATTTTGCAGCTCCCTCCGGACGATTGAAGATAACTCGATTCGCCTGTCGCATGGCTTCAATCTGCTGAGCGATCTC
>CANHVD010000710.1 GCA_947463775.1 Planctomycetaceae bacterium
ATACTATCGCCCGGCGATCATTATTCAGACTGGCGTGTTTCCGTGGAGTGATGTCAGCGTCCTCCTGGTTTCATCGGCAGTACTGTGGCTGGCGTCCGGTATGGTGTTCCGGACACGAAGCATCTGCACGGTATAAGTCGCCTCGGAAAGCCGGGACTGGCTGTTCGGAGCCAGTCCGATTGGCTTTCCTCATTGACCTCTACGGCGAGCGGTATGTGTGAGAGTAGCCGGGTTCTCACGAATCCGGCTACCAGGAAACATCTGACTCCGGCCCGCGTGCGGTCAATTCCAGAGTAACGCTCCGCGACTACTTCGCAGGGAATCGCCAGCCGTCAGGAATCCTGGCCCCTTTGCGGACCACAACGATTCCGTCGCGCACTACGACCTCGCCACAGTCACATTCTGGTCCCGGCGCTTCACTGGCGACGATTCTTGCGTTGCGGCCGATACAGACGTTCTTGTCCAGCATGGCGCCGTCAATGAAGGCTCCGTCGCCGATGCCCCAAACCGGTGTGGCATCGCCGAGCGCGTACAACTGATCGTCGGTGGTCGGATAGAAGTCAGCTCCCATCACGACGGTATTCTTCAGAGTCACATTCTTGCCGATATGAGTTCTCATGCCGACAACGCATTTTTCGATAATCGTCGAAGTTCCGATGAAGCAGCCGTCCGCAATCAGGCTGTCGCGAACAGTGCAGGAACCCATACGAGTCGATGGCAGAAATCGCGGGCGAGTAAAGATGGGGGCTCGGCGATCGGCAAACTGGAACGGAGGATTCGTATCGGTCAGAGCAAGGTTTGCATCGTAGAAGGCTTTGATCGTTCCGATGTCTTCCCAATAGCCATCGAACAGATGCGTCTGTACGTGATGATTTTTGATCGCGAGCGGAAAGATGTCTTTGCCGAAGTCTTCGTGATCGGTTGATTCCAGGAGATCAACGAGCAGATCGCGATTCCACAGGTAGATGCCCATGCTGGCCAGATATTCGCGACCGTTGGATTCGATGCCCATCTTGTCGATCCACTCGGCCGGTGTTCGAACTTTGGCGAGTGAAGCATCGTCTTTTGGCTTTTCGACGAATCCCGTGACTTTGCCTGTTCCGTCGAGCTGCATAATCCCAAAGCCACGGGCTGCATCAGCATGCACTGGAACCGTGGAGATCGTCACGTCTGCGTTGGCGTTCACGTGAGTCGCCAGCATCTCCTTGAAGTTCATGCGATAGAGTTGGTCGCCCGAAAGAATCAGGACATATTTGATCCCGTATTCTTTGAGGAAGCGAACCTGTTTTCGTACCGCGTCGGCAGTTCCCTGATACCAGTTTGAACCGTCAAGAGTCTGCTGAGCCGCCAGGATTTCGACGAAGCCGTTGTGGAAGAGGTCAAAGTTGTAAGTCTGGCGAATATGTCGGTGAAGACTGACGGAATTGAACTGCGTCAGAACATACATCCGATTGATGTCGCTGTTGATGCAGTTGGAAATTGGGACGTCGATCAGTCGGTACTTGCCCCCGAGCGGCACGGCGGGCTTCGAACGATACTCCGTTAACGGCAGCAATCGAGTTCCCTTGCCTCCCCCGAGAATCAGGCAGACGACATGACGCATAGACTCATCCCTGTTGGCAATTAGCGACTTGCAGCAGCAACTTCACACTGTGCCGCAGCTTACCGAATTCCCTTAATTCAGGAAGCGCCGGCGGCTCAGCATCTCGCCCCTGAGAGCCATTTTGGCAATCCCGCATCTGAACATTCGCAAACTGTGCTGACCCGCGCAAAGATTGTTCCATATAGCACAGTTTTAGAGCATTTAGCGCTTAACGACGCACTCGTCATGATTCAATAAGGCTTGTGCAAGGACTGTGGCCGCTGCGACTTTGGCGGCACTGATGGATGCATCTGGCGGCTTCTGACCGATCCTGATCAATTGGTCGGCCTCGGTCGGATTCGCTTCAAAATGCTTCAGCTGTTCCTCATAAAGTCGGACCAGAATCCCCTGCTCTTTAGCGTCAGGATAACGACTTAGACAGCGAAGGCAGCCCTGATCGACCATCCGGGTCGGGTCGCCATCGGTGTCGCGGTGCAGCGATTCACCAAGGACGCGAGCCGCTTCGACGTATTGAATGCCGTTGAGTAGAATCAGAGCCTGCAGCGGAGAATCTGTGCGTTCTCGTTTCGCCGTACAGACCGCTCGCCGAGGCGCATCAAAGGCCACCATAGCCGGAGGCGGCCCGGTACGACGCCAATTTGTGTAGAGACTTCGGCGATAAACGCCATCTCCGCCACTGGCCGCAGCGGGCTTGAAGGATTCCGTCATCTCATAAGGATTCACCGGCGCACCGCCGATTGCGGGATTGAGAAGTCCGGCGGCGGCCAGAGCATTATCGCGAATCATCTCTGCTGACAATCGGAAGCGAGGTCCTCTGGCTAGCCACTCATTGTCAGGATCGTCGGTCATCGTCTGCTGATCGGCAATGCTGTTCTGCTGATAGACGTCAGTGAGCACGATGGTGCGAACCAGTTGTTTCATATCCCAGCCACTGCTGATCAACTGGGCGGCAAGAGCATCCAGTACTTCCGGATAAAGCGGTCGAGCGCCCTGGCTACCGAAGTCTTCGGATGTCCGAACCAGTCCTCGCCCAAAAATGCTCTGCCAGACTCGATTGACGGTGACTCGAGCAGTCAACGGGTGTCGAGGATCAGTCAACCAGCGAGCCAATCCCAGTCGATTCTTAGGAGCGTCCTCCGGAAATGGTGACAAAGCTGCGGGAGTTCCAGCTGTTACTTCATCTCGACGCTGAGCATACTCGCCGCGAAATAGAACGTAGGCCTTTTTCGGCTCCGGTAACTCGCGCATCACCATGATTTCTTTCAGGCCGTCGTTGAACTTTGCAAGCTCACTGCGAGCTGTCTGCAAAGCCGTCTGATGCGCGGTCCATTCTGGATCCTGTGCCAGGAGGAAGTGTTCAAACAGTTGATTGCGAAGTGATTCGTTGATCGTGTCCGCCGAAGCCTGCAGATTCTGTTTCGCAGTCGCGACGTCAAAAGTACTCAGAACCTCCAGTTGACTGAGATTGCGACTGAAGACTCGAAAATCGTCAATCATCCCGCCTTTGAAACCACGGTCACGGAATCGCTCGCCCAGAGCAATGTTATCGCCGCCACCGCCCGTGATTTCACGTGACAACTGGTCTTTGATGATTACAGTGCTGGCTGGTTGTCCGTTTACAGATATCGCAAGCCCCGCCGCTCGGCTGCTGCCATCGGACGAGACCACAACGTGTGTCCATTCACCTGGAGTCAGAGGAGTCTCAGCGGCGATTGAAGCCGCATTGCCTGGCCAGAAGTGAATCAGCGACCATTTCAGCCGGCCATCTTCGATCAGCAATTCATAGCCTCGACTGGCCGCATCGGTCCACGCTCTTGATCGATGAAATACAACGGCCCGTTCTTTGACATCCGGGGTCTTCAACCACAGCGAAATAGAGAACGGCTCTTCGCGTCGGAAGTTGCCGAGAGGCAGATCAACGGGATCGTCACCTGTGAATTCAATCGCGTTTCCCTGATGGCCCGGCGTCAGCTTATTCTCGCCTCGAATGTTTG
>CANHVD010000711.1 GCA_947463775.1 Planctomycetaceae bacterium
ACAGACTCGGCTGCCGGCGATTCCTGAGCAGTCTCGTCCAGCAACATGTCGATCCGATCGCCAGCCAGAGACAAATCCACAGCAAGCTTCCCTGTGGGCTGTCGACTGGCCTGAACAACTTTGGCAACACCTGTCAGAGTGATCCTGGGTTCTTCACCGCGAAGCATAACAAGCGACTCTTTCCAGGCGGCCCCGAACATCGGCTTTTCGCTTTGATCGCCCTCACCCGGAATGCGTGTCGATGGACCGATCCGGCCTTCGCCGCGACACTGGATCGCCTGCACGTCGTTATCTTCTGTCATCGTCACGACCGAATAGGCCGTGGTAAGTTTCGTGCCATTCTGATGAACTTCCACCGGAATTCGGCTGCCATCAGCGGCGACGCTTCGATCCATCAATTCCAGTCGATGATCATTCAGATGGTAGACCATCTTGCCCATGGCCGCGTAGACCTGATCCTCACCGTCTTTGATCGTTCGAAACTCGGCCGGCTGTCCCTCCGCAATGATTCGGGAGAGCTGCAGTTGAGTTGATTTCTGTCCTGCGGCCGCATCACGAATCTTCGGCTGAAACATAAGGTCCAGACGCGCACAATGCAGACGATCCAGCGTTCCGTTCGGCATTGGACGCTCAACCAGAACCTGATTGTCCATGTTGACCTTCTGGTCAACAAAACCGTGAAATGTGGCCTGCTTCGTCGGCACGAAGAATTCGAACCCATTGGCAGCACTGACCGTCATCTGGACCGGCTCACGATCTCCATGACGATCCTTGAAGCACAGATTGCAGTGCACTCGACCTCGCAGGCGAATCCGCTGAACATCATTCACGGCCATCAATCCGGACTTTGCCGAATCCTTCGAAGCCAGCAACTCAATCTCCGCTCCCGACTCTGCACGCCCGGAATGAGTTTCCCAGGCGAACTTGACGGGCTGGCTGGTCCAGATCTTCATCGCATCTTCGGAGATATGAAATCCGCTGCCTTCGATACTGAGTCCATCCGGACCGGCGATATGAACGTCACCGGCAAGGAAACCGGAAACAATCTTTCCGAACTTTCCACCCTGCATGTCAAACGGTGAAGAAGAATTCAACTGAGCAGAATCGGCTGTCGCGGTGATCGGCTGCTCGCCATCATCCTGCTGCCACAACAATGCGACCGGACTGATGGCAATCGAATGGCTGTTATTTTCCAGTTCGTAGTCATTAAAGAACAACAGCCGCTGGCCGTCACGAAATCGGGCGTTCGCGTTCTGAACCCAGCGATCCTGTTCGAACCATTTTGCGGCCTGCTGAGTAAACACCGGCTGCTTTTCGTGGTCCCGCGATTGTTTAGGAACCGGAGCCTGCTTGCGCTCCACAATCAGCCACGGCGACGTAAGTCGCGAATACACCAGATACACAGCGACCAGACCGATGCCGACAAGCACGGTTCGAGGTCCACTGGATAATGATGAACGCGACATGATAGTTTTCTGAACGAGTCTTCACACAATTTAAATTAAGGTAGGGTGTTCGCAGGATACCTGATCGATGACAGCCTCAATCGTGGGCGCATCTTGAACAAGATTGTTGACGATCACGCCGAACGAACTGTGGGCTGGGGGAGAACCGTATCCGATTGACTTCTCAGCAACCGATCCGCACTTTCGACTCGCTGCAGCACATCGGTAATGTCCAGCATTCCAATGGGAAAACGATCCGAATCAATCACCGGAACTTCGCTCAACTTTCGTTCCGACATCAGATGGATCGCTTCCGGAAGCAGCACGCCCGGTGCGACGGTAATCGGATTCGCTGTCATGACCATGCGAATCGGTTGATCCAACTGTTCATCTCGACGATTCTCAAACAGTCTGGCAAGGTCACTGTCGGTGAAGATTCCGGTCAATCGACCTTCGCCGTTCGTGAGGATGACTGCTCCTGTGCGCCGCCCCGGGTGACTGTGATGAATCATCACTTCTCGTACTGTTTCGTTCTCCGATGCGATTCGCAACTGCGGCCCCGAACGCATGACGTCGCGCACCGGACACAACTGACGGCCAAGACTTCCGGCCGGATGATACTTCGCGAAGTCGTGAGACGTGAAGCCTCGCAACTGACTTAAAACAAGGGCCATCGCGTCGCCAATGGCCAGCATCACTGTCGTGGAACATGACGGGGCAAGATTCAGGCTTCCCGCTTCTTCATGCTTTCCAAATCGCACGACGACGGTGGCATGCCGGGCGAGCGTATTGTCAGAATCGCGAGTCACCGCAATCAGTGGCACCTGAAGCTGTCGAATGGAAGGGATCAGGCTGATCAGCTCTTCAGACTCACCGCTGTTGGACAACGCAAGGATGACATCAGCCGAACCAACACAGCCCAGATCACCATGGCGTGCTTCCGTCGGATGCATGAAGTGAGCGCGAGTTCCGGTGCTGGCCAGCGTAGCGACGATCTTCTGACCGATCAGCCCGGCTTTGCCAACGCCCGTGACGATCACACAACCACGACAGCCCTGGATGAGCCGAACAGCGTCACAAAAACAGGGGTCAAGCGACTCCGATAACCGCACAAGCGAATCCGCTTCCTGCCGAATGATCCTCCGCGCTTCACGCAGTTGCTCGACATCTTCGAAGGAGATGACCGCGCGCGGTGTTGTGGTCGGTGGCATACTGTCGTCCCTGACAAATTCCCGGAGACCATCCGCTTTCCCTGCTGATGATCGACCCGGAAGTGTACGGCGAACACCGACCTTGCGTCAATTGGGATTCACGCCGCAATGTATTCCGTAAACCAATGATATTAAACAACTTAGGACTCAATCATGTTTCCGTGAGGCTTTCTTCTCATTGGAGAGTCGATCAGGCGCTAATCTGGTGAAGAAAGTTGTGCTTCACTTATTCGTGCCCTGAACCATGCCCTGAACATCGCCAGCCGGACTGGCATCAGGATAGGCTTCAGTTTCAGGAACTCAGAGATCATCAACGCCGCGAAATCAAAGGGTACATGGTGCTTTTCGGTTCGCGATCCGCACGAAATCAACTCTCCCCCGGAGCGCCTCGATTCCCTTTTTCCTGATTTCAGGGGTCAAGGGTGGCGAGCGGCCCGGTCAAGGATACCATTCCGCCCTGTGGTTTGGTTTTTCATTGGATCGGATTGTTGGAGAAGACTCACGTGGGCAAATCGGTTGTACTGGCCTACAGCGGCGGACTGGATACGTCAGTATTGGTTGGATGGCTTCAGGATGAAGGTTACGACGTTCACTGTCTCTACGTTGATCTCGGTCAGCCCTGCGAAGACCGTGATGCTATCATGAAGAAGGCTCGCGATATCGGAGCCAAGTCTGCGGAACTTGTGGACGTTCGTGAAGAGCTGTGCCGCGACTTTGCGTTCCCAGTACTGCAATGGCAGGCTCGCTATGAGAACATTTATCTCATGGGGACCAGCATCGCTCGTCCGCTGATCGCCAAAGCCTGCCTGCAGCGTGGCCGTGAAGTTGGCGCGGAAGCGTTTGTGCATGGAGCAACCGGCAAGGGGAACGACCAGTGTCGATTCCAATTGGCCGCTGAAGCCCTGGAACCGGGCATTCGCATCATCGCCCCATGGCG
>CANHVD010000712.1 GCA_947463775.1 Planctomycetaceae bacterium
AAACGCAACAGCGACTTCAAGCCACCGTTCCGCTCGCCCTTGAATCGCAATCTGATTCGCGACCTTAAGGTTTCCAGCTTTGTGATGGACATTAAGTTTCAGTCGACGATCCCAACTTATGATCATCAGTCACTGTGTCTGTTCTTCGGCTATCAGGACGACTCCCATCTTTATTACGTGCACTTCGGCAAGAAGGCGGATGACCATGCGAATCAGATCTTTATCGTGAACAACGAAGCTCGCAAGAAGATCTCCACAAAGACAACCAGGGGAACACCCTGGACCGACGGCTGGCATCAAGCTCGTATCATTCGCAACGCTGATAGCGGAGAAATCACCGTCTATTTCGATGATCTGAATACGCCCGCCATGACCGCAACCGACAAGACCTTCGGCGAAGGACGAGTTGGCTTTGGATCTTTCGACGACATCGGCAACTTCGATGACATCCGGATTTATGTGCCGGAGTAGTTCAGCGGTGCTGAAATCACCTGCCGTTGACACGATGTATCGAACTTCATTCTACCGAAGAAGGCATGAATTATACCCACACAAGAAGCTGGCAGTGGCGTGTCGCGTATTCTGTTGCAACACTGCTGTTCGCATACCCATTCGTCGCCATGATCATGCACGTTTTTCAATGGAAAACGGACATCGTCGTATTTGGTCTGCTTTTATTGGCGGGCAATTCAATCTTGTTTGGCCGCGAAATCTACGACGCCATTGCCCGACGCAGGAACTTTGTTTGCGCGATCAATGATCAGCGTTTACGCTGTGAATGTCCAGACGAACCCGCGGAGTACTCGTTTGACATAGACATCGCGGAGATCATTGAAGTTGTTGTTGATAGCGATGACGTGACGCTGAAACTTCAGGACGGCCGTGAGTATCGGCTGACATCGAATTACGGCAATCCCCGCGGGTGTTTCATCACACTGGTGATGCAGGCCAATCCGGCGATAAGACTCGAGCGACGATAAGCGTTACGATCGCTGACATTCATTCTTTCTCAACAGATAGTTTTCCTGTGACAACGATCAGTCCGTACCTGAGTGTGGCGATCATCCTGATGACCGCTTTCATGCGTCTTGACAGCAAGACTGAAGACTTAGCCGACGTCCGCACGATTCACCCCGCTGCTTTCGAACTGGTCACCTGCTGGAATTCTGACGCTGAGCAACCGGTTGTCACTGAAATCAATCTGGATGCTGTGCGGAAGAACCAAAATCAGTTCGACGCAGCAACAGTCAGAAGTAACGGCGACTGGGTGGAGTGCCCCGGTGATGACGGGCAGGGGTTCCGCCGGTTCAAGGTCATCTCGTCCGACAAGAACTTGTTCACGGTCGAGTTCCAAAGTAACTCCGGGGGAACGCTGACGACTGCGACGAGGATTGAATTCATCATCGAGACGCGAGAGATTCGAAGTGCCGGCAAAGCACGCCCCGTTTCAGTGCTTCGAGTGATGTCGGTAGAGGCCCGTTAGATCAGCAGACAGCAATCCCAGCCAGGAATGCAGAGCTGCTCCTCAAACTGTTGAAAGCTATCTGTCTACTCGGCCCCGGTGATGCTACTCCAGGAGCCCACGGCAGGGCCTCGCCGGAGTGAGACGGCGACTTTGAACAACCTCCGAAATCACTTCCCGGACTTCTCCGGGGTGGCTTCCGGCTTCTTCTCCTCAGCGGCAGCGTCTTTCTTCTCCGCCGCTTTCAGCATCAGCAGAACGGGAGTTCCTTTCGGAGGAATATGTTCGGTCCATCCTTCATAAGACTGTGAACCGTCAGCGGCTGAGCTTTCTTCTTTCACATCCAGCAATGCATCGCCAAAGTTTGATGTGCAAATGACATGGCCACCCTCCGCCTGATAGTACTCTTCGCCCGTTTCTTCGTCCTTGTACATGCTGCTACCGACGAAGACGAACTTTGCCGTCATCGGTATTGACTGGCTGTCCTTGTGAAACTTTTGAATGACCTGTTGATACTCTTCCTTATCCCATTTCGACAACAGGTCATCACGCTCTGCGTCTGACATTGGGCCGTACCAGAGAATCTCACTGTTAAATCGATCCCAGCGAAGATTGCTGTAGGGCAGCTTGAGTCCAGGCGGTGGACCAGACAGTGGTGCCGAGTAATACCGATGGATATTACGGCGAATCCAATGCTGCACTGGCTTACGCTGAACTTCGCCTTTGTCGTCGACCCAAACCGCTTCGATATCAATCTCCGGGCCTGAGGCGGCAACGAACTCGGGTGAGAACTGAGCGGGCTTGCCAGGCTCAAGGCCAAGTGCCAGCAATCCCGTGTGAATCACGTAAGCCTTGGATCGAATTCTGAGGATCGTTTCGTGTTCTCGATTGCCTTCAGGGACCAGCAACATTTCCAGAAGGCAATCACGACAAGCCACGTCCGTCCGCAGGATGACTCGACCACCAGCGACGTCCAGCAGAACTGTGGATTCAGGGTTCAGAGGCGTCGTGTCCTTGATCTCTTCAACCAGTTTCTCCGGCAGAGCAGGAAGCGGTTTCTTTTTACCATCCTCCGGCCCACGATCAGGCACCGGCTTTGGAGTCTCGTCGGCTTTTGCTTTGGGGGCCGCTGGCAATTGAGCTCGCACTTCGCCCACGAACCCTGCGCTGAGAACCAGCGAAGAACCAAGCAGCCCGCATAAAAATCCTGATGAAATCATTCTCATCGCAGAGGTTCTCCTGAGTCATCTTCCATGACTACTTCCTGAATATGGCTCGTTATCATCATGGTGTGCCCGCGTTCGCCACGGCGAACTTGTCACACCCTCCAGAAGACTCAAATTCAAAATGGATTGACGTAGTTATTGTGTCGACAGAACTTCTCGCACGGAAACACGGACTGCCGTCCAGATCGGAATCAGAACAGACAGAGTACCAATCGCGAGCACCGCCACCAATGTAAACATCAATGGAATCCACGGCACATCGGCTCCGGTACTAAGCAAATGCGGCAGCATCGCGATGATCGCAGAGACTGCTCCAGAGGCGATACCAACCACAAGCAACAGGGAGTTCTCCGCAAGAATTAGCCAAACGATGCGACTGGTACGAAACCCAAGCGATCGCAGCAAAGCGATTTCACTTCGTCGCTCAATCACGTTTCGAAGCATTACCGCCGCCAGCCCGAATGTACCAATCAATAATCCCAGGCCGCCGAGCATTTGAAACGTCGATAGATACGTATTCTGCACGGCCAGAAAGTCGGCCAGCCGCTGACTCACTCGTTCTGTGTCGATGCCGTAGGTCTGCAATGCTGTCTCAATAGCGGCAGCAGCTTTGGCTGACGATTCCACGCTGGCGGTTTCAATCAGGAAGTACGCAGAGCCCGACGTTTCCGGGGCAACTCGCTTTAGGTTCTCATCCGACATCACCAGCACACCCTGAAACACACTGCTGTCCAGCATACCGGCGACGGTCAGTGCGTACTGAGGATTCTGTGAGTCCGGGAACAAAATCACATCGCCAATCTTTTTCTTCAAACTGAATTGCAGAGTATTCATGTCGCCGATCACAGGGATGGCTGGCAGCGTGAGTGACTTCTCTGTTTCAGCATGGTCCGGTAAAGGCTT
>CANHVD010000713.1 GCA_947463775.1 Planctomycetaceae bacterium
AACCTATTTCCGATCAGAAGAGATTGTTTCAGCACCAGATGCGTTGACAGCACATTTGTGGGCGAAGGAAGAGGAATAGTTGACGAAGTCATTGCCGGCGCCTTCGGATGCTTCGGCGGTGTTGACATCGATCCTGCGTAACCAGATTCTGTTTCAAAAGCCTGTCCCTCTCCGGGGCAGGCTTTTTTTTCGTCCCGTGGTCAGGTTTCAGTAGGGTTGAGATGCAAAAAACATTCAAATCTACTTGTTTTTGTGAGGGGTGATGCCGGAGAACAACACGTCGTTGAGTTCTGAATGACCCGCACGCTGTTGATATCCGTCATGTTCGTACGGCTGGAGGGATTTCTCTGATTGTTACGGCAGGAACTTGTCATGGTAGGGCGGATTTCGACCTACAGATCACGTGGTGGTTTCTGTTTTCCTGACTCCAGTCAGAGTTTTCCCAGTGAAAAAGATCAATACAGCTCTGCAAAGCGAAGTTTCCTGTCTGCACGTGAATAAGCGTGGAGTCCTGGGGCGAAGCGGCACTGCGGTTCTTGAGATGGCCGTTTCTCTTCCATTGCTGATTACGCTTGTCTTTGGCGGGATGGAAATGGCAAACGCCGTATTCCTGCGGCAGTCCATGAACATGGCGGCCTACGAGGCTGCCAAGGTCATCACTCGTCCGGGTTCCAATGAAGCGTTGGCTCGCACCCGGTGTCAGGAGATCATGACTGTTCGGAAAGTGAGTACGTATACGCTTACGTTCTCCCCAACCGTGACGACTGCAACGGCACGTGGAACTCAGGTGACAGTGACCTTGTCAGCACCCGCGTCGAATCTGTCTTATGGCCCAATGCAGTTCATGACCGGGAAGACACTCAGCACAACTGTAGTGATGGTCCGGCTGTAGTGAAATTTGCGATTTAGAAGTTCGCGGCGGCTGCGTGAGTCCGTCGAATGTGAGCTGTGATGAAAGGGTTTAGGTATGAAGCGTTTGTCTCGATTTCAGCGTCGCGCTGATCATCAGCGACATGGAGCGGCCCATGTGCTGATTGCCGCGATGCTGTTTACATTTGTGATGGTGGCGGCGATGACCGTCGATTTTGCCTATATGCAACTCATTCGAACTGAGTTGCGGACGGCCACGGATGCTGCAGCAAAAGCCGGTGCAGAAGCACTGGCCCGAACCCAGGATGGGAATGCGGCCAAGGCTGCGGCAGTTCAATATGCCGGGCTCAACAAAGTTGGTGGTCGTGCCTATGCGATTACCACGAATGACGTAACGCTTGGCCGAGTCACCGGCCAGACGAATGGAACCTGGACATTCACTGCGAATGCCACGCCGTTCAACTCAGTTCGAGTGAACGCGAAGATTGGCAACGGCGGGGTGACACCAGCCATGAATATGTTCTTTGCTCCGGCACTTGGACATGCTCCGTTTTCCACGGCAGCTCAGGCAACGGCTGGGCAGCAGGAAGTTGAGGTCTGCCTGTGCATCGACCGATCGGGATCTATGATGTTCGACATGACAGGGAATGACTGGTCCTATCCATCGCCAAATCCGCTTTTGTACTCATCAAGTTTTTATCCGGACTCAATGTTCAGGAACTACTGTTCGCCGCCGCAGACGACCGCCAGCCGGTGGGCTATCATGAGAAGCGCTGTGAACATCTTTCTGGATGAAGCCGGGCAGTTTCAGTACCCGCCTCGTACCGCACTTGTGACGTGGAGCAGTGCGATGTCCTTGCCATACCATCCGTATACGAACTACACGCTGGTTGATACCGATTACAATTTGCCAGCGGCGGGGTCATTTAATTGGTCGACGAATCGATCAGCAATCGAAAGCGTAATTGCGACTCGCTCCAACAGTGCAATCGGTGGAGGCACAACTTGCTCGGCTGGAATTGATCAGGCCGTAGCGGTGCTGACCGGAACTAACGGTCGTGCTTTGTCTAATAAGGTAATCATTCTGTTGACAGATGGTCAATGGAATGCAGGTCGGGACCCTGTTCTTGCCGCTCAGGATGCTGCAAACGCAGGGATTACAATTCACTGTGTGAGCATGTTGACATCCACCCAGACGACACTGACGCAAGTGGCGAGTATTACGGGAGGCCAGTACTACGCAACTCAAAATGCTGCTCAATTGCAGCAGGCATTTCGTGACCTTGCCAAGCAGCTTCCGATCGTACTGACAGACTGACTACCGCGGACTTGAGACATCAAGAGATCATCATGAAGAACGTAAGAAACAAGTTTCAGTGTTCTCCGAGTTTAGGCCCGGGCCGAAGAGGAGTACTTACTGTTGAGTTTGCGATCGCTGCTCCTCTGATCTTCCTTCTGTTCCTTGGTGGATTGGAGTTGACGGCTCTGAATTTTGCTCGTCAAACCGCAGGGAATGCTTCGTACGAGGCCGCTCGCAAACTTATCATACCGGGTGGGACGGTGGCTCAGGCGCAGTCCGAGGGGTTGCGACAGATGAACATCGTGGGTCTGGGAACGGGCGCGAGTTGTACTGTTGTCAATGCCGCCACAACGGCGACTGCGACAGTATCGGTTCCCGCCACCAATGTTTCCTGGGGATTAATGCGTTTTTGTGCGGGTTACAACATCACGCAGACGTGCACCCTCACTAAAGAATAACTTCTTTTCTGTTAGTGATCGCGAGTTGAGCGACAAGGCCAGCCGGATTTTGTCTGACAGCAAGCAGGCAGTTTCCGGCTGGCCTTTCCTTTTTCCAGCTTTTTTGGCTGCTTGCCTCTTGTCAATTCTGGCTGAAAGTCGCAAAAACGCTGGCAACGCAGGTTTACGTCGCCCCGCAATACTGTGCTGTGCTGATTCTCCGAATTTCGCTGCCGGTTAGAAGATGTCAAAGTTGCGGGTTTCTCTTTGTCGAAAGAACGGCAGCGATCGTGATTTGAATGAATTGCCAGGGATTGCTATTCTTCGCCCCTTCCGAAGTGGCATTCAAGTTCGAAGTCCGGAGATTATTGGCTCATGGGTACGAAGAAGACGGGCAAAGGTCGACGAAAAATTGGTCGCAAGAAGCGCCGTATGCGCGCCAAAATTCGACATCGCAAGGGCTAGTCATTGGCGGGCGCCCCCGTTTTCGGCAGGTCGCAGAAAACGGTCTCTTTTGCGACGACTTGTCGCTTTAACCGGAAGTGAAAATTCCGAGGCTTTGTGTTGCGCCAGCCCGTCGATTTATTCCGGCGGCGTTTTTCGCGAGAGTAATGCTCAGCGGAATCGAAAAGACAGGCCCGTGGTCTCATGCCACAGGTTCAGGTTTTTTCACATCTTCGTGTCGTGCGATTTTTCGGCGACTTTCTATGTGTGAGCATGCAGTTTGCGATTGAATGCTGCGGCTCAAACTGCGTAATTCCCGGTGTTAGAGGCGTGCACTACATGTGCGCCAGGAGATTGGTCCCGTAAATCTTTTGGGATATTGCGAAGCCCGGAAGCGGATTGATCCCCACCGATGCGGCCGTGAAACATTGATCACCTCGCGCTCCGTTGTGCTTCGCGGCACGGTCTGGGGAGTGTGAAGGATCAAGGTTCAGAGTCCCAGGCCAAACGTCAGTTTGCAGGGCAGGTTTACAGGCT
>CANHVD010000714.1 GCA_947463775.1 Planctomycetaceae bacterium
GGAGTGAACGGCTGAAACAGGACAGATCGTTCCATGAATGTCGTGTAACGAAAGCTGCTGACAGTCTCGAGTCCAAACGGTTGTTTCCATTGACCGATTCGCACGTTGCCGAAGAACGGCACTTTGGTTTGTTCCACCCACACGTCTGTGAATGTCGGACGCCCGAAGAAGCCAAAATCCATCTGGAAAAAGTAGTTCGTAAGTTCGGTCACACTGCCTTTGGCCGACAAGCGTGCTCGTCGAAAATCGGCTCCGTCCTTAATCTGTCCATATTGTGTTTCGCTGTTGCTGTCCTGATGAATCCAGCCGGCATCGCTTTGGAACACACCATTCACAGTCACCGACGGATAGGTCTTCTTGTTGGCTTTCTCCTGAAACGATTTGAAAGCATTATCGAGGCTGGCGATCCGCTGATCCTGCAGGGCGTCTGCACTTTGATCTTCACCGGAATAAGACGTCATCAGCTGCTGATCGCGCTGAATGATCTCCTCCGTCACAATATGACGGACATAGGTTTCATTCAGTAATGGGGTTGAAGTCCCACCAGCAAACAGAGTTTCCGGCGTGGTTGATTCGTACAACCAGCCTTTGAGGTGTTTGCTTGAAGATCCCGAGAACGATGTTTGTTCCACGTCAGACTCAGCATCGCCTGGATCGGCAATTTCAGCCTCTTCCGTTTCGATGTGGCCAACTTTTTGCTGCAGACGTTTGTTGTCTGCTTCGAGTCGTTCGATTCTTTCCAGCAGGGTTTCCAGGGAGATATCAGAATCCTGTCCCAGTACCGGACTTGTCAAACTGCTTAGTAGCAGCAAACCGGCCGCAAATCGGCGAATGGAAAACGACCTGGTCTTTTGGCAATCCATTGCCAGACTCCCTCAGCAAGAACTCTTAGTTTCGTTCCTTCTATATTCGGTCCATTGATTGAAAGCGACATCTCCAATCTTGTGGGCCAGGTGAAGAATTAAGCGGAGATTCATTACTGCCTCCGAACGCCAGGCGGGAACCTGCGCAGACTGCCTGATCGGATCTTCGGGGACGACGGTAGTGGCTAATTTTTGGACACCGTCGAGAGCGGACTCGATGGGATAACTCATACGAGTTGCGTCGATTTGAACTTAGAATAAGCCAAACCATTTCTTTCGGCGACATGTGTTGACTCTTTTGAGATCAGTGACATCTTCAATGCCATGCCGTGAAAACTGAGCCAGAAGTTTGTCGAGTCCGAAGTCCAGTTTGTAGTTCGTTTCTTCCGGGTACAGCGGTACAACGGAGTAGAAGTGAATACTGAGTTTGTCGTCGATTATGAGCTTATGAAAGTCGTCACCAAAGTTGAGCGGCGGCAGAATGAGCGCGCAGGAGAAAGCAGTATTGTCTGCATAGGGTTCGGCCGGGTCGCCATTTGGCACGGTGTGTCCCGAACCCAGCCAGGTGTCGTATTCATGGGGAAGTCGGGCCAGCACTTTCAGGAGTCGTACAGGCCAGTAGTTCTCTTCGTCAGAGAATGCTTCCTGAGAAATCTTCCATGTCTTTGGTAACTGGATCAACAACTCTGCAAATCGCAAATCCTGGCAGACGTCCGGAACCGTCATCGGACGATCACTCATACCACTTGTGACAAGCGTATGCCACGGTCGTTCCCCGGACGGTTTCACCCAGTGAATATCGATGTGGACAAGGTCCGAGATGATCTCGTGAAAAACCATGCTCACTGGCCCGATATGTTGCTCAATATGAGCTGAGATTGCCTCGATATGCACTTCATTCCCGGCGGCCAGTTCGAATTCGCGAATCCTCGGTTCGTGACGCAACAGGTCTGTCCCGTCACGTGATTTTGGGGGTTCATCGAGCGGTGGAATGAGCAGGATCGTTCCACACTCTTTGCATTTGACACTTTTGCCGGCGCGGTTATCGGGAACCCGATAGCGTTTTTCGCACTCTTCGCAGCGGACGATGATCGTCATAGCGGACTCCATGAAATCTGGAGGCTTCAATTAGCGGTCAGTGTGAAAATCCATCGCCCGCAGATGCTGTTTGATACGCTGATCCTGACAGCTTTGCAGATCAGCTCCGTCAGGGGTTTACGTCGGGGATGATCTTAATTGTCGACCGGTCAGACAAGTGACTTTATGTTTGCTCGGCCAAAGACTTCCGATGATGCTCATGAACAGTTCGAGCCATGGCGTTGCTGATCTCTTCCTCATCGCCCAGCACGATGTCAGCCCCCGCTTCAAGGAATTCGGACATGTAAAGCTGGTAACGCGATCGAACAATCTTGGTTGCCTGTGGAGTCAGTGTTCGAATCAAATGCAGAACGGCCAGCGCATCGCCGCGCGAGGGCAATGTGATCACGACAACTCGCACATGTTCCAGATGCAGATGCTCCAGAACTTCCGCATTGCCGGCGTCGCCAATCACCGCTCGAAATCCAAGGGCTTCTGCAGCCGCAATTCCTGTTGAACTCAGATCGACAACAAGGACACGGTCGCGAATCTCCTGCAGCCCTCTGACAGCGCCGCGACCGGCCGGGCCGAAACCGATGATAAGAACTTCACACGGCGAATGTCCGTCCGAATGATCAGCTTGCTGAGCGGCTTTAGAACCGCGGCGTCGATTCAGCCACGCTGAAATCTTCGGAGCGACACTGATCAACCATGGAGTGACCATCAACGTCACAATCGAAGCGGACACGATCGCTGAATACTGTGTTGCCGACAGAATTCCCCCGGTACGCGCTTCGCTGCCGAGAACAAAAGCGAATTCTCCGACCTGGCACAGGCACAACCCTGTCGAGAGCGAGACGCCAGAACTCTGGCCGAACAGACGAAACAAGCCCCAGATGATGACGGCTTTTCCAACCAGAATCACGGCCGCCAGGGACAACACTGTCGGCAAGTTCTTGAACATCCAGACGGGATCCGCAATCATCCCGACGGCACCAAAGAACAACGTCAACAAAACGATTCGTAGAGAAGAAACATCGGCCCGAACCTGCACCGCGAATTTTGAGTTCCCCAAAAACATCCCCGCTACAAACGCACCCAGAGCCGGCGAGAGTTTTGCCGCGTGAGCAGCCCAGGTGGCTCCGAGCCCGATGATGATGCTCAACAGTACCGTGAGTTCTCGATTTCGTCCGAACGACGCCGACTGGAGTGCTCGCACGGCCACATAATTCATCAGGAAGTACAGGCTGCCAATGATGACAAACGCCGCCAGAAGAATGCTGAAGACTCGCGACGCAATAGCCGCTGGTTCTCCGCCCTCAGCCAGCAATGGAATCAGGATCGCCAACGGCACAACGGCCATGTCCTGAACCAGCAACACCGCCAGTGAGTTGCGTCCGGAGTGTGAATCCATTTCTCCGCGGTCCACGAGCACTCGCAGAACCGCAGCAGTGCTGCTCAGGCAGATCATCGCTCCAATGGCGACTGATGTCGTGAAAGGCAGCCCCCACATCCGACATGCCAACGCTCCCAGAATCAACGTCGTCACAACTTGCGCCGCTCCACAGAGCAGGGTGGACTTGCCCAAACCAATGACTCGCTTCCACGAGAACTCCAGGCCCAGACTAAACAGGAGCAGGGCAAC
>CANHVD010000715.1 GCA_947463775.1 Planctomycetaceae bacterium
ATCCGCATCGCGTTGAGCAATGGCGGATCGATAAAGCCGGACTAATCGTGTCTGACGAACTGATTGCCTGGCAGTCGTCGTATCAGGCGACGCATTTCAAGGACCGTAAGCGTCGCCAGAACTCGCGAAGTCTCTATGGCTGCTTCGCGAAGAAGATCGTCGATGTAAATCGGTTGCGTGCTGATCAGATTGAGAACCTGTGACTCCAAAGGATTCAGGACCAGTTCTCGTGGGGAATGAATAGTCACCGCACTATTCGGTGATGTTGGCATGGGCAAAGGTCCCAATGCGCTGAGAACATCGTCGACGCCTCGTACAAGAGTAACGCCGTCACGGATCAGGTCATGGCAACCTTCACTGGCGATGCTGTCGACCTGTCCGGGCAGCGCGAAGACTTCTCTGCCCTGCTCCATGGCATGCCGAGCCGTGTAGAGGGCTCCGGAATTCCGAGTCGCTTCGATCACGATTACGCCCAGACACAGCCCACTGATAATTCGATTTCGCTGCGGAAACAAGCCGGGGAGCGGGCGTTGGTCGATCGGCATTTCACTCAGCAGCGCGCCTTGCTGGGCAATGTCCGCGGCCAGCTCTTTATGCTCCGGGGGATAAATGTCACGAACTCCGCTAGCCAGCACCGCCAGAGTCCGACCACCGGCCTGCAAGGCGGCTCGATGAGCGGCCGCGTCGATTCCTCGAGCGAGACCGCTGACGATCGTAAACCCGGCGCGAGATAACCCGGCGGAAAGTCGCTCGGCGTGGCGACGCCCATAGGCCGTGCAACGACGCGAACCGACGATGGCGATGGCCAGCTCATCCTGCGGCAATAACACGCCTTTTCGATACAGAATGGACGGCGCATCGCAGATCTCGGGCAGTCGTCGAGGATACTCGGCGTGTGTTTGCGGAAGTACATCGATCGACAGTTGCTGGCACTGTTGCAGGATCTGTCGGGCCTGATCCATCAACGTCGGATCGATTAGTGAATTTGCGGTCTTCGCACCAATCCCGCGTACTCGCAGCAATGCCTCCAATGGCTGAGCCAACACCTGCCGGGCCGATCCAAACTCCGCAAGAAGCGCCGACTGAAGCTTAGGACCGATGCCATCCGCCAACGTCAAAGCTACTGTAGAAACGAGATCTTCGGCGAATTCTGGTGACGGATCTGGTCGCGACATTTCTCGTCCGGCTTTCCTTCGTGGGGGCGTCAGGGTGCTTTACGTTGACGTACGATGGCCCCGTCCTGAATCAGGCCGACAAGTTTTGGAAGAGGTTGTGTATGCAGCCGAACAGCGTTCCATTGCTGGTCGGCAGCGACCTCGAAAATCGCCAGAGTTGCCGGAGGCACAAACAGACTTTCTTCCGCCCAATGGCACATCAGGCCACCGATTCCCGGATTATGTCCAACAACCAGAACGCTGGCTTCGTCGTCTTCGCACTCCTGCCCGATCGCTAAGGCAAACGTATCAGCGGTGGCGTTATAAAGATTGTCCCGAGGAATCAGCGGGGCAGACGAACCCACGCTGGCCGCCATAATCTCAGCCGTTTCTTTTGTTCTGGCAGAAGAAGAAGCGATGATTCTGTCAAACGTTACCCCCAAAGCCTGCAGATGAGCCGCAGCTTTGTGAGTCATCACGCGACCATCCCCAGTCAGACAGCGATCAAAATCTCGCATTCCTATCCGGGCATCTTCCGCGCGGGCGTGTCGCATCAGGATGACTGTTTTTGACATTTGTTAATGACCAATCGTCGTTTGGGGGAACTTCGTCTGTTCGATTCATTCAGGCCCTAAGCAAGCGAACGAAACTTAACATCGCTTGTTTGAGGTCCAGTTTTTCATCGCAGCGTCTGACAGCGGCAATTGCTCTGCCTTACCAGCCTTCTGCGAATCGAAATTGAATTCCCTCTGGAGGAAATTGTAAACTCCTGCAGGGTTGTCCTGTAGTCTCACCCTGGATTTCCTCCTGAATCGCACTGGGAAGTGCTGAACATGAATCCGGGAAGACTGACAAACGCCTGGGGAAGATGAAGTGTAAAATGACTGATTCCTCAGAACACGTGCTGAACCGACTGATGCACGAATGGAATTCCGATTTGGCGTGGGAAATGCCAATTGACCTTGGCGAGACGATGGGGCTGGCCCTCGGCGCACCCAGCCAGCTATCGGAGATGACCCGGACTCGAACGCCGATTTTGTATCGGGGTTTGCCCGGCGCCGAGAGAGAACATTCCCGCCGTTGGCTGGGAGACCGATTCTTCTTCTTTTTGAGCGGACCACCGCAAAAGCGTCGAATCGCCCCGGTTTCTTCCAGACTCAAACAACGGCTGGACCTGGAACGCTGGTGGTTCGATCTACTGCGAACGCTGATCCTTCGTTGTGACGCAGCGAAGGAATCGATCGTTGTTGTGGAGTCGACGGCACCCTTTCTTGCAGCATCACGTTCAGCTCGCTTATTCAGGCGTGCGTTGCTGCGTTTTGAACTGCCTGCCACTCCGCTCTGCCGGTGCGAAGACGACCTTCGTTCATGGTTGTCGTACTGCATGGATTTGGTGAGAGCTGCTGGTGATCAGCCGCCGGACGAGACTGTCGATCGCGTAATCGTCTCACCAGAACTCAGCGCCGACCTGACGGGGATTGATGATCGCGAAACGGAATTCTCTGTGCTGCCGTTGGGTGACCGTCTCCTGTTTGCTGCTGCCGATCGTATTCAGGTCTTGTCGTGTCGCTCGAAAGGAACCATAGCGGAGTTACTGCGCCTTCATCTGCTCGATCGCGAACGTGCTCAGACCCCTGTGCTGCTGGCGTGTGACGAACTTGGATTGCTCCCCGAACTTGCGACTGAACTTCCCGGCGGCTGGGTTCCGTGGATTCTGCAACCGGCGATGCTTCCGGAGGAGTCGAATGCAAGTGCGGAGGATTCTTCAGAGCCCCGAACATCGGTTTCGAACAGTCAGAGTCCGGTAAGCAGGACAACCGACAAAGATCCGGCACTCCTTCACGATCCTTTACTGAACCCCAATGATTGGCTGCTTCACTGGACTCGAGCGGCTGCTGGCCCATGGCCGGGAGAAACGTCCGAAGACTTCCTTGATGCGTTGATTCTGCGAACAGAGACGGCCGATCATTCGGCCGTCACGACACTGCTGAGGATTCTCTCGGAGGGCATCTTGCGAGCATCCACGGAGGGAATTCGGGGCTCGTTTCCTGTCGTGGCGTTTACCGGCGTTCCTCTTCACGAGTTTCGAAAACGTCGTGTGTTCCGTAAGCACAGGCATCGTTTTGATTTCGAACCGTGGGGCATCGCGATCCGAAAAAGCAGTCTGATTAATTTTGGTGTCAGACCTGTGATTTACGGGGACGATGAAGTCTGGAGCTCTTTGGACAACGATAAGCGGCCATTTTTTCAGAAGGCCACTTCAGGTGGGGCCACAAACAATTCCGAAGAACTCGAATGGCGAGCGATTGGCGATGTTCACTTTCCGCAGTTTTCAGCATCCGAAGTCTGTGTGTTTGTGGAATCCTCAGACGCGGCGCGGATCGTGTCTTTCCACAGTCCGTGGAAGGTGATCGTGGTCCCGGAATGAAC
>CANHVD010000716.1 GCA_947463775.1 Planctomycetaceae bacterium
ATCTGCGCCCGGTCCCATTGAAACTCATCACAGAACGTGACGCCGAAGCCCTCGGTGTCATGCGCCACAGTTGTGCGCATGTGATGGCTCGAGCAGTGATGCGACTTTATCCTGGCGTCGGTCTGGCGTTTGGTCCGACAACCGGCCATGGCTTTTATTATGACTTCGATCTTAAGACGCCAATCAGCGAAGAAGACTTTCCTCGCATTGAAGCCGAGATGCAGAAGATCGTTGACGCGGCAGAACCATTCGACCGCTTTGAAGCCTCGCGCGAAGAAGCCATTCAGCTCTGCAGCGATCTGAGTCAGACCCTGAAGACCGAACATATTCGAACCGGTCTTGCTGAACATCCAACGCTCAGCTTCTATCGCCAGGGTGAGTTTGTCGATCTGTGTCGTGGACCGCACATTCCTCACGCCGGCAAAATCAAAGCCTTCAAGCTCACAAGCGTCGCGGGCTCTTACTGGAAAGGCGATGCCTCCAATCGTCAGCTGCAGCGAGTGTACGGGATTGCGTTCTTCGACAAGAAGGATCTGAAGGCACATCTGGAGCAGATTGAAGAAGCCAAGAAGCGTGACCATCGCGTGCTGGGCAAACGGCTGGGCCTGTTCACAATCACCAGCGATGTCGGGCCGGGACTTTGTCTGTGGTTGCCCAAAGGCGCGATGATCCGTGCGACTTTGGAAGACTTCATTAAGGCGGAGTTGCTTCGTCGCGGTTATCAGCCGGTGTACTCGCCGCATATTGGTCGCGTCGAAATGTATGAGACCAGCGGACACTTTCCGTACTATCGCGATTCGCAATTCGCACCGATCTTTGGACATACCGCCGGACAGCTCGTCGACTACTGGATTCGTTGCCTCGATCCTCGCGAAGCGGAACCAGCGCCTCCGACTCCGGATGACGAACGACGGTTGCTCGAAGCAGCTCGGGTTCTTGGGTTCGACGAAAAAGACTTTCCGATCAACGGCACCAACGATCAGAAACGCGAAGTTCTTCGTCGATGGGAAAAACAGCAGGAACGCTTCCTGTTGAAGCCCATGAACTGCCCGCATCACGTGCAAATGTACAAAGCCATGCCGCGCAGTTATCGAGATCTGCCGGTTCGCCTTGCTGAATTCGGAACGGTCTATCGTTACGAACAGTCCGGTGAGTTAAACGGTCTGTTGCGAGTTCGCGGGCTGACCCAGGATGATGCTCACTTGTTCTGCACGCCGGAACAGGTTGAGCATGAATTCAAGGAGACGCTGGGACTTGTGAAGTTCGTTCTGGAAGCCGTCGGCCTGCAGGATTATCGCGTCCAGTTGTCGACTCGCGATCCAAACTCTGACAAGTACGTCGGCAGTGAAGAACTGTGGGCGAGTGCGGAAGGCATTCTGCGAAAAGTGCTCACCGAAGAAAAAATGCCAGTCGTGGAATCACCTGGTGATGCGGCGTTCTACGGTCCGAAAACCGACTTTATGGTGAAGGACTGTCTGGGCCGCGAATGGCAGTTGGGAACGGTGCAGCTCGACTATAACCTGCCGAACCGGTTCGAACTCGAGTACACAGGACCGGACAACAAGCCACATCGCCCTGTGATGATTCACCGAGCGCCGTTCGGTTCGATGGAACGCTTCACTGGCGTTCTAATCGAACACTTCGCCGGAGCGTTCCCGTTGTGGCTGGCACCGGAACAGATTCGCGTATTGCCTCTCAGCGAAAAGTCGGACGACTATGCAACCGAGGTTGCCGGCAAGCTGCGTCAAGCTGGCTTCCGCGTCGCGACAGATCTGCAGAGTGCTCGCGTTCAGGCCAAGATTCGCGAAGCTCAGATGGATCTGATTCCTTACATGCTGGTCGTTGGACCAAAGGAAGCAGAGACAAACTCAGTCAACGTTCGATGTCGTATCGACGGCGAGCTTGGTGTGATGACGCTCGACGCAGCGATTGCAAAGCTGGCTGAAGAACGCGACAAGCGTACGATTCGTCAGATTGCGAAGCCTGCTGCACCAATTGCGGCGGCACCAACCAGCGGCGAGCAGAACGAGTATTGATTGGCGAAGTAGTCACCATCGGCGAGCGGCAGGGCGTCAGCCCTCCGAGTGCGTTGTCACGCTTTAAGAGAGTGCAACGCACATGCCGCTGGATTTAACTGAAACTTACGCGTACTCACCGGACGCCTTGCGCCGTTACGCTTCAACGAAGAACTCGGCGGGATCTACGTCCCGTCGGGTTCTTACGCTTCGATCAAACCTTCGCGAATCGCCCAGCGGCAGAGATCAACTCGGTCTGTCGCGCCAACGGCTCGCATGATTCGGTACTTGTGGCTTTCGACAGCCTTTTCAGAAATCGAAAGGGCTTCGGCCACTTCGGAAACTCGGCGGCCTTCCGCAATCTTCAGCAACACATCCCACTGACGATCAGTCAGCTTCTGCATCTGACTACTGGCTGAGCAACGGAAGTGACCATCTCGCTGCAACTGAACTCGAGCCGCCAGATTTTCAGAGAGCACGGCCTGGCCGGCTGAGACCTGAGCCAACTGTTCGCTGATCTTCTTCATCAGGTCTTCACGGGAAAGAATTCCTGTGACACGGTTGTTCACGATGAGATCGAGCTGTCGGTCCGTGAGGCCATCGCCAAACACGGCGACGCGTGTCTCACCCAGGCGTACGGCCAGTTCCGAAAAGACATCTCGTAGAGCTTTCACAATCAGTTTTTCGCACACAAGCACGGTCTGAGGGCGCTGGCTGCGAATAGTCTGAATCAGTTCGGCCGCTGTCGAAACAGCTGTTACGTTTCGAAATCCTCCGTAGGCCTTAAGGCACCACGCAATGGATTCGGCGTTGAGTCGATTGGAGTCTGCAATGACCGCATCACCTGGCTGGATTGCGGAAAAGTCCATCGCGGCGTTGTGTCGATCCGTCTGTGCCTGCATGGAACCCTCACTTCTTCCTGATCGTGAAGAGCCGAAATGTTTCGGCGGTGTTGAACTGCCATCAGAAGATTCAGAAGCCTCATCGTGTTGGTCAAGCTTCAGTCGGATTCATTCCGAACTGAGGACTACCTTCCAACGACGGGGAGAACTCCTGGTCTCGTTCCCGCATCCATGCGGGGGAGCAGTTGAGTGGTGGGGGTTCTAATCCAGCTGCGAATGTTTTTGAGAGAGGAGAATCCCACGTAGGAGAACCCCGCGTAGGATATTCCCGCACTCATGCCGCGTGAAATCATTCACTGCGAAGAGATACCATCCAGTGCCGAGGATCTCTCTGTGCCCAGTTCCTGGTAGCCGCGATGGATGAGCAGAGCACTCTCTTAGAAGAGTCTTTCTACAAAGAACAGAACTCTGCAACAACTCCGATTGCGAGACCTCTGAGCAACGGATTTTCAATTGCTACCAGGAAATCTCCGCCGTTCTCCACGTGACACTATTGTGCTAATTCCCGCACAAAGAATTCAGTTCTGCGCCTCGAAGCCCAGGGAGTTTCACAAGCTCCATGCCCCGCGCCAGGGACCAGCAGGAACTCAAAATCCTTGTCCGCATCGATCAGTTTTTTGGCCACTTGAGTTGTCGTGGCGGGATCAACATTCCGATCCA
>CANHVD010000717.1 GCA_947463775.1 Planctomycetaceae bacterium
CGCAGTCCTGTTTCTGGGTGACGGACGGCAGGCGGCCTCAGGAGCCTTGAACGTCGAACCGGTTCAGGTCGCCAGACTATACGGTCGGCAGCAGCGAGCTATCTTTCCCGTTGGGTTTGGCAGCACGGAGGCATCCGATTCCAGTCTCGATCTCGCCCTTGATGAACTCGATCTTTCCCGCGAAGTCTTCCAGGGCAACGTGTTGATGATTCGAGTACGACTTAAGGCTGCCGGTGCTCAGGGTCAACAGGTGACGTTGCGAGTGTTTCAGGAGAATCGTAAAGGACTTCTGGACGGCCAGAGCGGACCGATGGAGGCTGTGCCGATGACAGCGACGGAGAAATCTCTGGTCACGGTGACACCTAAAGAATCGCTCGAAGAGCAGACGGTCCAGCTTCAAATTACTCCGCAACAGTTTGGTGACATCAAGATTGCGGTCGAGGCGGAACCGTTGCCGGGCGAAGTTCGCAGGACGAATAATCGAGTTGAAACGATCATTCGTGTTCGTCGTGGAGGGATTCGAGTCGCGTATTTTGATTCGGCGAGGCCCGAGCAAAAATGGATTCGAGAAATCAACGACAGTACTCGAATCCAACTGGACTATCGACGCATTCTGTCCGGCGCTTTGGCTAGTCGAAATCGCATCCCTGACGAGTTCTTTCAGCCTGGGAATTATGACGCTTACATAATTGGCGATGTGCCTGCGAATGCGTTTACGCCAGAGCAGTTGAATGGCATCCTGAAAGCCTGCAATCAGGGAGCTGGCTTGATGATGACTGGCGGTCAGCAGAATTTTGGTGCTGGCGGTTATGGACAAACGGTGCTGGCTCCGCTGTTTCCGGTCGAGCTTCCTCCGCAGAATCAGCAGCTTACTCAGCCACAGCAGATGTTGCCGGCTCGCGACAGCCAGTCGCATTATGTTCTGCAGATTGCATCGGCCGATCAAAATCGTGCGCGGTGGGCTCAGTTACCGCCGCTACCGGGAGCGAACGTGCTGACGCCACGCAATAATTCTTTGGCGCAGGTACTGGCTGTTTCCGATCAGGGCTTTCCATTACTGATCGGGCATGAAGCCGGAACATCGCGAATTCTGGCATTTGCTGGTGATGAAACATGGCGATGGTACACGAATGGTTATATCGAAGAGCATACTCGGTTCTGGCGACAGATTGTGCTCTGGCTAACTCGCAAGGAGATCGATGATGAACAGCCCGTCTGGATCGTGGCGAATCCGAGGGACCTGACACCCGGGCAGCCGACGGAACTCTCATTTGGAATTCGTGATCAACAGAAGAACCCGATCATCGACGCGGACTTTGATGTCGTGGTGACTGATCCCGCAGGCAAGACTCACAATCTGTCGGCTCGAGCTGGTGTGGGGATGAGTCTGGCGGATTTTGATAAGACACTTGAGCCCGGCGACTACTGGGCTCGCGTCAAAGCCAGTCGCAATGGTGAAGCTCTGGCTGGCATCGCGGTGACTCGTTTTCACGTGAATGCTCGCGATCCGGAGCTGGATAATCCTGTCGCGGATTTTTCATTGCTGCGTGAAATTGCCGTGGCCAGTGGTGGAGAGATGCTGACTCCGGAGCAACTTCAGGAACGCGTTGCAAACTGGGCGGAGAACGGACTTCCTGGCCTGACTCTGGCTCGCCAGGAACAATTGAGTCTCTGGGATAACTGGCTCGTACTGCTGTTATTGATCGGGCTGATGTCCGCCGAATGGGCTCTGCGAAAAAAACGCGGTCTGGTTTAGCGATTGGGTTTGAGATGATCTCCGTGAATGGTGTGCCTGCGTTCCCCTGGGCTCACTTGTCACACCCTGCAAATCTCAACGTTTTCCTCTGTAGGGTGTGACAAGTGAGCTATAGCGAACGTAGGCTCACCAGTTGATTTCAGCCGAGAGTTATCTCGAAGTTATTTCTATAACGTAATGCCGTGAGCACATTGGCACTTCGGCAGAATCTGCAGGTTCACGTTTTTAGCAGTAGTTGAGTCCTCAGAATTCCCCGCAGCTGCTCTTACCATCCCAACGCCTGAAACTGACAATACTGATGCCGGACAAGAACGGACTAAGTCAGATCACAAGCACAACGAAGGCAGGAGAAGGAACTCCGGATGGCTGGGTATCGCGAACATGTCAGCGTGAGCGGCATATTGGGCGTAGCTTACGGCTGCGCTGCGGTATTCATGTTTGGCTATACGATTTCTCAGGCGGCCATCGCGGCGATTTTGACGTGGGTTGCGGGCATGTTGCCGGATTTGGATTCTGAAAGCGGCAAGCCTATTCGTGAACTCTTTGGAGTCACTGCCGCGATCGCCCCCATCATGCTTGTGCAGCATGTGCATGCGATCGGTATGCATGGAGATCGAGCCATGCTGTTTGCGATGCTGTCCTATGGAATCGTTCGCTATGGGGGAGCGTTCATGCTGGCGAAGCTGACGGTTCATCGCGGAATGTTTCATAGTATCCCGGCGCTAATCATTGCAGCAGAAGTCACGTTTCTGGCGTATCACTCCAACGATATTAAAGTGCGGATGCTGATGGCGATTGGTACGGGACTAGGATTTCTTTCGCATCTTGTATTGGATGAAATGTACAGCGTGCAATGGGATGGCGCGAAAGTGAAGCTGGCCAAGTCCGCTGGCAGCGCGATGAAGTTTTTTGGCTCGGATGCGTTGCCCAACGGAATTACGATGGGGCTGCTGTTGTGTCTGAGTTATGCCACGCTGGTCGAAGCAGAGTTGCTCCGCGACCCCGGCAAGACGCCCGCGCCGGAAACATTCCAGATCACCTCTGACTTACCTGATGCACCGCTGTTTCGAATCGCCGAGCAGCCGAGGGATACTCAGATGCAGTAATCTGCAGTTATCGTCCTTCAGCTTCCGTACATTCTCAGCAACTCGGCGCTGACCAGCAGAGAACCGGCTTGCGAGCTGCGTTGACTTCATCCGGGCGACAGACGGCAGTACTGTGCGGAGCCCCCTTGACCAGTTCCGGCGGTTCACTGCAGATCGTTCGCAAGGCTGTGGCGAATGCATCCAGAGTTTGTAGGGATTCCGTTTCTGTTGGCTCCATCATCATGGCTTCTTCAACGACCAGCGGGAAGTAGACTGTCGGAGCATGGAAGCCATAGTCAAGCAGACGCTTGGCGATGTCCATGGTGCTCACGCCAGTGTCAGCTTTGATCCGGCGAGCACTCGCGACGAACTCATGCATGCAGCGATTTCCGTGTGGTACATCCAGGAAGTCCTGCACCTGACTCAGGAGATAGTTGGCATTGAGTACCGCGTTTTCAGAGGCTTCACGCAGTCCTTTTCCTCCCAGCGTTCGAATGTAGAAGTAGCCACGAAGCAGGATGCCGACATTGCCAAAGAACGTTCTCACCTGACCGATCGACTTTGGAGGCTTTGACAGTGAGTAGCGGTTGGTGGATTGATCCCACGTCACAATCGGAGCCGGTAGAAACGGAGCAAGAAAATCACGGACGGCGATCGGACCTGCTCCCGGACCGCCAGCGCCGTGAGGTCCCGTGAAGGTCTTGTGGACGTTGTAATGCATCATGTCGCCGCC
>CANHVD010000718.1 GCA_947463775.1 Planctomycetaceae bacterium
ATGACAGCGATCTGTTCAGCCTGAGTCGCTTCAAACCAGGTAGGCACCAACCGTCGAGTAACAACGAGTACATGTCCGGGAGTCACCGGAAAATTGTCGAAGATCGCGAAAGCGGCGTCATTCGCCGTGATCCAAGACTGCGTGGAGATCGTTAGAAATGGTGAAGTCATGAAGTACCAATATTAGCACGGCAAGTGCAGAACTACCGATTGACCATGAAGCATTGTGATACAGCCCAGTCACATCCGTCTTTGTGGAGATGATCGACGTGGGTTCGCCAATACAGATAACGTCGACCATTGACGCTAAAGAAATTCACGAAGGTAAATTGGTGTATCCCCCGGAGCCAGTCGAGGTCGCTCCGTGAAGTTTTTGGTATCCAAGCTTGTGAGCCAAGAGAGTCTGCCAGTGCGTTACTTTCCGACATACCGACTTCCAACGCGGTGCCCCAAATGGCAGGGGCTTCTCGCAGAATTGCGGTCGGTGCTTGGAGATTCATGGCCGCGGCTCCGGTCGGAATTGGGTGCAGACAATCGACAGTCGGCTTCGCGCCGATGAAGAGCGGTGACAGATTGATGGGGCAACGCCAAGCGTTAGGATAGGAGGATGTGGGATGGAACGGAAGTGGGCTCTTGGCGAGTTAGTGCTGCCGGCGAATGCATGGTTAACAATGATGCGAATGGTGCCGGCCCTGAACGTGCCAAGAATTCAGTGATGGGTAGACATTGCTACTTGCTGCGCATTTGAGCAGAACAAAAAGCGATTCGAAATAGCGCGGGTGACAAAGTGACGGCAGGAATTCTCCCTGCGACGGTATTGCCTACCATCATTGCTCATCGAAGAACCTCTCGAGAAAATGCCATCAACGTTGGAGCCGGCTCAACAACAGCAAATCTGCATTTTCCGGCCGTTTTACGTGGCGCCTCAGCCTGACTTTAACCATTCGAACTTCGAAGTCGGTGCTCCAGAGCATCCTTAAAATGATTCCATCCGCCGAAGGCCGCGACGGCCTTATCAATGGTCCGGAGTTGCTCAAGTGTTGCTTGAAGCTTTTCTAATCGTGATTTGATCCGATCGATGGATTCGGCGAGGTTCGAATCCCATCGGACTTCATCACGGCAGGAAGGCGGTTTCACATCCGATGAGAGGCCAAGGGAATGACCTTCAACGAGTTGCGAGTCGACGGTAGGCTTCCCGTCCGGACCGACCACCAAATCTTTCGGCACGATATCTAAGGACACCAGCCCCCAGATAAGATTGCCGGCAAATGTAAGTTGAAGTTTCTCTTCAGTGAATTTGGCCTCAACGGTTTTTCGCAGCTCTTGCGACGATATCGCGAGGCAAAGCGATGGCTTTCCTGACTTGGCTGCAACCGCAGCTTCGAGCGTAGGAAATGGCCCAGCGAAATAACGATTGTAAGCGCCAGCCGGTGTGGCGGCGGTCAGCATCGTTTCTGCATCGTCCGCGAAATACGCATGATATTCGTACGGGACTGACGAAACAATAAACCAGTCGAGTGAGTAAGATTCGATCGCCGCGAACTGTTCAGGCATCGACAGTTCTTCCAGTCGAATCCAAGGGCGAGAATAGGCGTTGCGTTGCGAATTCTTCTCGTGAAGCTTGCACCACGTTTCGAGTAGCTCGGGATGCTGCGGATGGAGAGTCTTTCTGATTTCAGACGTGACTTCGTAAGCGTTTCCTTGCCAAGCGTCTTTGCCCATATCGCGAATGATTCCAGCCGCAACCGCGTCCTTTATGACTCGGCTGCGTCGGCGACCGTCGGACTCGAGGCTGACATCGCTGACCTGCGGCGTGCGACGGTTGATAGTGCCCCAAAGAAAGGCCCGTTGCAGCATTTCTCTTTGCTCGGCCGTGAGAATCTGAGAGTCCGTGTCTACCATCGCATTCCCTCCATTCGAACCAGCGGAATCGCGAATTCTGGCGTGTCCTCTACACGAATGATTCGCATTTTTGCGATTGTAGCAGGTATCAGATGATGACGCACTGGCGTATATTGTCATAACTCACCCTATGATTTAAAATATTGCGAGCCGCAAGGATGACAGTTGGCAGTTTCGCGGTGGCGTAGGGAAGATCGCCGTAACGACCTTAGACGGCTCAGCAAGGCAAAAAGTTCGCCCTTGACTTGTTCCCCGGGCTTGGAAGTATCTGGTAAGCGATCCCTTCTCTGTGAATCGTCGCAGGTCCTCAGTTACTGGCTTCCGTGGCCCCAGATGTAAACGTCAACCAATCGGATCGAGCGTCGATCAGCTGAGCAACGGCTTCACACGATTCCCTCAACAGTTTGCCAGCCCATTCACCCGATCGATGACTACTGGAAGGATTCCCAAATGAACACGACATAGCGTCGGTGACTGCAGCCATCACTTCAAGTAATGGCGGATTCGTGGCGACGTTGTCCAGATAGATTTCGCGTGACGGGGCCACGAGGATTGCTCTGTCTAACGTTGCTATACGCGACTTTCAAACGCCAAAAATGAAACAGTATTTCCGACGCAGTGAAGAGCATACGACGCCACACGTCAAATTACAGCACTCCGAAGTTCGATGTTTCCATCGCTGCTGGAACCGCATACGAATATGACGCGAGGAGTCTTGAGATTCTTGTCGCTCTCAGTTCGCGTCCCCTGTTCGACGGCAGCAAAAACGGTACAGGCACCCTCGCGGCGATTGGGATTTGTTGCATTAATTCGACTTCAACGGGAGCCAGTCCCGTTCTTGCTGCCACACATTCGGTGTTCCGTCAATGCTTTCAACTCCGCAACGTTGCTCTCTAGCGTCGCGAGCGCAGTGGCGGAGCCTCTCGACTGCGTTTCGATGCGTTCTGGCACGGTCATGTCCGCCGTTCGTTGAGAGTTTCCGTGGTGTGACAAGTTTACTTCCACGCCCTACGGATCAGCCATCCGTGCCCGCTACACTCCGGCCAGCATAGGATGGTGGTTCGGGACTCTCAAACGACGTGTTTCCGAAATCTCTGACATTGATCTTGAAATTTCGTCCGAGGCCTTTTCGTAGTGCGAACTCGCGCTCACATTGTGCCAACGATCTTCCCCAGTCGCGATGTGTGAGCGTATTTCTGTGACCGCCAGTATCAGTCTTGCTCAAGTGATCACTTCCGCGACCGGCAAGAAAACAACGGGATGCAGCAGGTCCTGGATATCGAGGGAGCCAACGTAACAATCTTCCCGGTAGCCTGACAGACTGAGATCATCGATATCACACTGCATAAAAAAATCCCGCCGGTCGCCCGACGGGATTCTTGATTCACGGATTCGAGCAACTCTTAGTCGTTCAGGCCCCAGGTGCCATCCCATTTCACGAAGCCTTCGATCGCTTCGTACTCAGCCAAACCCAGCTTGTCGTAGCGACGAGCCGTGTCAGCATTGCGAGCTTCTGCACGCTGCCAGAATTCTCGCATATCCGCACCGGGGAACAGTGCACGGTCCTTCTGTGATTCGTGCTTAAAGATCGCATTCCGCTTCTGCTTCACTTCCTGAGGGCTCAGCGGCACGGCCATTTCAACCTGATGGACCGGCCACTCCTGCCATG
>CANHVD010000719.1 GCA_947463775.1 Planctomycetaceae bacterium
GATCTTACCGCATTGAGTGAGACATCATTAACGAACTCGACTGCAGAACCAGTTCAGTCGCAGCCGATGTCCTCGGAGCAAATGCTGAGACTCTGTCTTGCTGGAGATTGCCTGATCGATGCGTTGGCGACGCCCGAAAAATCATCGGCCGATGCTGACAGTTCCAATGTCAGTGAATTGAAGACTCTACGAGATGAGTTTCTGCTGCGTGCGTCAGAGGCAGAACTTCGACAAGCAGAATCATCGTCTCCGTATTCGCTGATTCTCAAGTGCCAGCAATCCGGATTGATTCTTCTTGAACCTCTGCCGGCAACAAGTACCTGGCCGGAGATGCTGACCAACAGCCGAAAACTGCTGGAGTCGCTCCAGGCCATGGAGCGAGCGGTTCCGGGGCAGCCCGAAGAGGTCAACGAGGAAACCCCGTCTGCGGATAAATCGACATCATCACAAGGACCGTCATCGAGCGAAAACGCCGATCCTCAGTACCTGCGAAACCGCGCGGAAACGATCTGCCACACCGTGATTGTGCTCTCCAGCGTTCGGCAGCTTGCGAATGCTGCTGATTACCAGCCGTCACTGACAAAACTCAAGTCGTTGCCACGAAAAGATCGATTGGCTGTCGCACAAAGTCTTGGTCGTCAAATGAATTCTGATGCGGCCATAGTCGCGGGTGATGTGCAGCTGGCATTATTCCTGATCAGTCTTGTCGCGGAATCCCCGGAGTCGTCCAAGCCAACACTCACGGCAGATGATCGCCTTGTTGAACTACAGTTGCTTCAAGCTTTTGGTCGCGTCGCGAACTCGACAACGGCCTATGATCGCTGCCTGAATGATCTGTTGGCAATGACTCTGGATGAATCTCAGATTGCACGGACAGCGGAGATCGTGACTCAATCCGCCGGAGGCAAACCATCAACAGCATCGAAGCAAAATGCCAAACGATTCTGGCAGTCGGTGCAGAAGCGAACGAAAGCCGGTCAGGATGCCTGGCTGGAATCGTCATTGCAGCTTGCTCTGATTGCGGAATCCACAGGTGACAAAAAAGAGGCGGCTAAAATACTGGGTGTGGTCGATGTTCTCCATCCGGAATGGGGCACTCCTGCGAGAAAAACACGAGCTGATGAGCTGCGAAGTCGGCTGGAGGCGAAGAAGTGAAAACGCCGTTCCTGCGATATCGATCTGGAAGGATTCAGGAATCTCTGAACTCTGTGGTGGCTCAATTCGGTGCGTCTGACAAAGCCTCTCGCAGTAAATTTTGGGCGCCGGTGTTATCTGGTCAGATACCTTTGTCAGTGCTGTCGCTGATATCACAAGTGACATCGATTGCATCGGTAAGATCTGCAGACGAAGCAACAGCGTTATCGGCAGCCGGATTTCGATCTTTCATCCTGACACGTCCAGTCGTTGATGCTGATTCATTGCGAACGTTAAGCATTCTCGCGCGAGAATGCGATGTTTGTGTGACGATTGATCACTTTCGACATGCCGAACTCCTTTCTCAGGCTATGGTCTCTGAAGGTCTGACGGTCAGCGTTCTACTGGATGTCGATACGGGGCATTCACTCACTGGAGTTCGCCCGGGACCTGATTCCGTGCGACTGGCCACGGCGGTCACACAGCTGCCAGGCCTTCAACTGGCCGGAGTGATAGTTGACGAATCTACTGTCGCTGAAACTTTACCGCTGAGCAATCAACAGAGCACGCTGGTCCAGGCCGTCGCTGTGGCCAAGCATTGTCAGCGGATGATTGAAGCCTCTGGCCTTGCATGCAGAGAACTCGCCACGGGCTTTGATGATTTCACCGCGGCCTTCAAAGACGCGGATATCACGCGTGTCCTTACAAGTCCCTTCAAAACTGACGGAACGGTAACCCCTCAAAGCGGATTGGATAAACAGCGACCAGCACTCAGTCTTGTGGGCCGAGTGATCTCGCGCCCGTCGCTGGAGTGGTGTGTTATCGATATCGGCACGGGCCTGATCGGACAGGCGTTCCACACTCAGGTTTCACATCCTGCCGGAGTTCAATTACTGAAAACTCACCGCGATATCTCGTCGCTGCAACTCTCCGGCGAATCGCTCGATCTGCGGATCGGCGATGAAATTGAGTTCGCTCTGAGTGCCGTGCCGACAGGCTTCCATCTGCCGTGTGTTGTGGAAGACTGATAACCGTTGAACGATCCTTATCGCTGATAAATCGGCAGATATCCATACTCAATAGCCAGAGCCAAAACCGAAAGCGAAGTCGAATAGACCTTGCCGGCCTGTCGTTCTGTACCGTCTTCGGGGTCCCAATAACCAGCCGGGTTCTGCATATTCAGCGTGGTGCGATACAGCGCTTCACGAGACTGCTGCCACTCGTCGCCTCCAACCTTGTACATTCCCACAGTGCAGTAGTAGACGCCGTAATAAAAGTAGTGCTGCCCCTTGGTCAGAGGTCGCGACAAAATCATTTTCGCGGCGGCCAGAGTTTCCTTCGTTCGGTGTTCGCCGCAAACTTCCAGGGCGACGATCCCGGTGCCAGCGCGAGTCACCGTGCTGCCGTGGCCTGACATGTAGCCAAATCCGCCGTCGTATTGAACATGGAGCCGCCGTACATACGCGATCGCTCGGTCGATGTTCTCTGCCGGAACATCGCAGCCAATATCTTTCGCAGCACGCAGAGCCAGCAACTGCCACGCCGTGACACTCAAATCTGAATCACTGCTCGTGGGCTGATAACGCCAGCCGCCGTCATGTTCTGTCGACTTGGACTGATTCTGAGCATCAACAATGAGCTTGACAGCCTTCTGCAGAACTTCGCGACACAACTCCGCCTGCGTCGGATCGACCATGCCGATCACTTCTGCCAGCATGAGCGTCGCGATTCCGTGACTATACATCGGCCCGTCGCTCCGCTGACGTCCCACCAGCAGCCCATTCTTCTGCTGCTTGGAAAGCAGCCAGCCGACGCCGCGAGTAATCTGCTGACCGTAAGGACCTTCTTCAGGAACGTGCCCTGCCGCCAGCATGGCCATAATGGCCAGAGCAGTCGTCGCCGTTGACTCACCGTAGTCGTTAGTTTTCCACGCTCCGGATGGTTGCTGCTCCGAAGCCAGCCAGTCGACAGCACGCCGAATTCCGGCGTCGATGGCCTTCTCCAGCGGATCTTCAGACTCGTCTGCAACTGTTCCCGTTCGACACCAAAGTCCGGAAGCCACGGCCGTTGCCATCAGTGCTGCTCGGCGAGTCAGTCGGACAGTCATGGCTTTGCCTCACGGCTGAATGTTCCGGTGAATGCTTCGCAGGGCGATGTTATGCCACGCCTGACATGTAGTTGGACATTCCTGTCCGACTGCGGCTGGATGGATGGGAATGCCCATCATGTAATTGAATTCAGACATCGGTTTCTGGTTTGGCTTTCTTCCGGCCACGAGTCTTCGGGGCTGGAGGTGTCGGAACACTTCTCAGGGATTGTTCCATCGCAGCGATTTCATCACGCAGTCGGGCAGCCGCCTCGTAGTCTTCCGTTTCGATTGCGAGACGTTGTTCATTTCGCAACTGAATCAGTTTTGCCTGATCCTGAGTCCCC
>CANHVD010000720.1 GCA_947463775.1 Planctomycetaceae bacterium
CGCTACGGGCACAAGCCCTAAAGAAGATGTTTACACACTGACGTTGCCCGTCAAAGCCGGGCGGCACACTGTGCTGCGGCTGGAAGTTCTGACAGAGAAGTTCCCGGACGGACAAGTTGGCGTCGGTCGCAATCCTCGTGATCCGAACTTCGTGTTGTCGGAACTTGAGGTCGAACTGCTGACGGGCAACGATGCGAAACGTGTGGTGCTGACAAATGCACGGGCCGACTACTCGCAGGAAGGCTGGCCGGTCGCGAATGCTCTGGACGGCGATAAGACAACCGGCTGGGCCGTGAGTCCTCGGCAACGTGAACGACACGCTGCGTTGTTTGCCTTTGCTGAACCTCTGCAGGTGGACAGCGACGCGAAGTTGCGGATTACGATGCGTCAGCATTACGGCGACTCTCTGGTGCTGCGTCGTTTTCGATTATCGACGACTGGTGAAGATGCTGAAAAGATCGAGCTGCCTCAACCGTCGGCTGATGAACGCAGAGTTATTGATGAGCTAACTGCGGCCAATAAAGAACTCACGGACCTCAACGGTCGCCTTCCGAAAATTCCTGTTCTGCGAGCCATGGAAGAGTCCAGGCAACGTGTGACAAGAATTCATCGCCGAGGCAATTTCCTGGATCAGGGTGATGAAGTTACCGCGATGTTCCCGACTGCCTTTCACAAATTGGATGGTGAGCCGTCATTGAATCGCCTGGCTATGGCGAAGTGGCTGATGAGCCCTGAGAATACTCTAACGGCACGAGTCTGGGCGAACCGCATTTGGGCTCGAGTGTTTGGTATTGGTATCGTCGAGACCGAAGAAGACTTCGGAGCACTGGGAGCATTGCCAACTCACCCCGAACTGCTGGATCTGCTTGCGTCAGAGTATCGCGATAACGGTTGGTCTCTGAAGAAGCTGCTGAAGACGATCGTCATGAGCCAAACGTATCGGCAGTCATCCGAGGTCACCGCAAACCTGCGCGACCTGGATCCTCGCAATCAGTTGCTTGGTCGTGGTTCTCGCTTTCGCCTGTCTGGTGAAACTGTCCGCGATGAATCACTGGCTGTGGCTGGATTGTTGTCAAAGAAAATGGGTGGACCTCCTGTCATGCCTCCTCAGCCGGATGGACTTTGGCGGTCCACTTATAACGGTCAGAAATGGGTGAATGCGGAGGGAGAAGATCGCTTTCGGCGAGCCCTGTATACGTATCTCAAACGCACCACCCCATACCCTTCCATGACGACATTCGACGGAGGTAGCGGAGAGGTGTGTCAGATTCGTCGCATACGCACGAACACGCCATTACAGGCTCTGGTGACTCTGAACGATCCGGTTTATCTGGAAGCGGCTGGGGCTTTGGCCGCAACGATGGCTATGGTCGAAGGAGAACCTATGACGAAAGCAACTGCCGGGCTTCGGCGAGCCGTTATTCGCCCGCTGCATGAAGGAGAAGTACTGCCGTTGATCAAGCTGCATAAGGTCGCGTCGCAGGAGTATTCCGCTTTGGACGAAGAGGCCGCAGCGTTGATCAAGTCAGCCGGGACAAAAACTCCGGAAGGCATGTCAAACGCAGACTACGCGGCCTGGATTGTCGTTGCGAATACGATTCTGAATCTGGATGAATTCCTGACGAAGAATTGACGGCACTTCAGAATGTTTTGTTGAGCGGTAAGCCGAAGCCACCGTCTTCAACACGCTGAGGATGAACTCAAAGGACCATCCATTCGGCCTGTGGCATTGCAGGATACATGCCCCAAAGAGGGGCAGTTACTCCGCAGCACCAAGGTCGAAGTCGTCGCATAATTTGGGGTTAAGGTCCGCTTAACCGGACACCGCAATGTTCTCGCGACGCTAGTTCTCTCTGGGAATAATGGTCCTTGAGAACGCTTCGAGATGGCGAAAGTTGTCGCAATATGTGGTGTATCGCAGTAGCGGCCGAATGTCTGCCGTAAGCGCCTGGCCACCGACAACCAATACGCAACCAAGGGAAGTGGCCGTGTCGAACAGGACGTTAAAATTGGCCACGAATTGCTCGGGAGATCGGATTGCCGTGACGCTCAGCCACAACAGGCGGGGGCGATCAATTTCAACTGCTTTCATGAGCGTGTTGAACGGCAGCATGTTCCCCATAGACAGGGCTCTCCAGCCGCATTCTCGCAGAACTACTTCAGACATGCTGCAAGCGATCGTGTAAGGATCGCCATCCAGAGTTCCACCAATCGCCACCGGCCCGTCTGACGGTCCGCTGCCCACAGCTCTGCGGAGTTCATGCACGACTCGTGAACAAATTTCGCACGCGCGGCGTTCCTGATAGACTTCGAGTGTGCCGCAGTGCCAAAGATTCCCGATCTCACAGAATCCCGGAACGATTATGGAGTCGAAGATCTTCGCAACGCTGTAACCGTTCAAAAAAGCGTCCATCACGATTCGGCGAGCTGACGATTCATCGCCGCTCAGTAGAAACCGCAGAAACTCCTGGTGGTCTGAATCATTAGACGCTGGACGTCGACCTGACTCCGCTGGTAATCCAATCGCCTGGGGTTCACTGAGTGCTCTTCCTTGTTCCCGGAGGAATTTCAGCACAGCGTCCAGTCTCATGCGTCGATGGCCACCGCCCGTTTTCTCCGCCGGAATCAAGCCTTTATCCACCCATCGCTTGAGTGATGATTCGCTGACACCAATGGCAGTTGCCACCTCTTTTGGTGAGAAAAAGTCGGTCATGTGGAGCCCTCCGTCGAAGTTGATGATTCTTGATGAACGTTTCTAGACGAGTGCCAGATCCGGGCCAGTCAAAATACCACAAAAATGAACGATTTATCGGTAGGAGGATCAAAAATGGCCTGATATTGTTAACCATATTCGATCACTACGGTTAAGAAAAGAACGTTTTGGTCAGCAATGGGCGTTCTGGTGCACGGGCAGGAGGGGTCATGAAGGTCGCGATCATTGGAGCCGGGATTTCCGGGCTGACCTGCGCATGGCTGCTGCATCCGCACCACGATATCACGCTTTACGAGTCGGAATCGGTGGTTGGGGGCCACAGCAATACGGTTGAGTTTGACCGCGAAGGCAAGACGTATCGGATTGATACCGGCTTCATCGTTTGCAACGATCGAAACTATCCCAACTTCATGAAGTTGCTGACTCGCCTTGCAATTCGCGGCGTGCCGACGGAAATGAGCTTTGCCGTTCGCTGTGATCGTACGGGAATTGAATATTCCGGGTCAGGCCTCGCTGGCGTGTTTGCTCAAAAGAGAAATCTGCTTCGTCCGTCATTTCTTCGTATGGTGGCCGACATTCTGCGATTCAATCGCGCTGGGGCGGAGGATGCCGAGCGAGATCTTGGGACGATGACCGTGGGGGAATATCTCAGCCGTAACGGTTACGGGACTGCATTCTCCGAGCATTACCTGTTGCCGATGGGGGCGGCGATCTGGTCTTGTCCCACAGGCACCTTCGCCGATTTTCCGATCCAGTTTATCCTTGAATTCTACCGGAACCATGGGCTGCTAAGTCTGACCAATCGTCCTCAGTGGTACACGATCCCCGGTGGTTCACGCCGTTATGTAGAA
>CANHVD010000721.1 GCA_947463775.1 Planctomycetaceae bacterium
TCAAAGCTTCTGGCGAGGATGCCGATTTCATCAGTGCGGTCGGAGTTCAGTCTTGCGGCCAGGTCATCTTCGATTCCGACACGTGCGGCGTGCGAGGCCATTGTCTGCAAAGGCTCAACAACACGCAGTCGAAGCGCGATTCCGGTTCCCAGAATCATCAGCAGAACACCAATGAGACTGCAAATCATGGCTAAGTTCTTGGTGAATTGACCCTGATGTGCGATGGGGCGGATATCCATAAGAGTAAGCAGTGCGACGGGAGCACCATAGGCATCTTTAAGCAGTCGCGATGACCGCAGAGTACTTTCATCTACTTCCACGACCGAGTTTTCGCATCCCGGAGCAGATGTCTGCGATTCAGGTAGATCGGTCTTTGTTAATGGCTGGAGGTTTAGTTGGCAATGTGTTCTGTTGCACATTTCTGTGATGCGATCATGGTTGAAGAATCGCCCCATGATCATTGTCCCTCGAATCGGACCTTCGCGCTTTGAGGTCACGATTGGTCGAGCGGCGACCATCATGAGACCATAAGTCGTCTGTAACAGTCCCTCAGTGGAATCATCGTTGCTCGAGAAACTTGTGAAAATACCGCCAGAGGCCTGAAACTGTTTCAGCAACTCAGGAAGCAAAACGGATTCACGGGAGTTCGGATCTACGCAACTGAATGCGATCACTTCCATGGATGTCGACACGATTGCGACCAGGTCATTGCCAGTTGTTTCATGAAACGAAGTTGAAAGATTCGAATCGCGATAGGCCTGGTTTCGATCGTCCAGAAACCGGCAGGTATCGTCCCATGCTCCGTAGTCTGCAGCCAGAGTGGAAACGGATTCGGCAACTCCGTCAATGGCTTCTTCGCAGCGGTCGAGGTTGCGAATGGCAGCATCCAGCTCCAGTCTTGCAAAGGCAGGTGCCATCACCAGCGCGTGCATCATCCACGTTGTGCCGAGGAAAACCGTCGACAACGCGATCAGCAGCAGTGCCATTTGCAGTCGGATGGACATCAGGGACGCTCGGAGCAACTTTGATTTGAAGAGAAACCGGATCAAACAAGCAATCGCCCACCCTATTGGGGCACAATGCAACGCTAGGACACGTTGATCACGTCTGTCGTCAAATGTCTCCAATATTCAACATCAACTTAACAAGTGCTGGAATGTCCTCCCTGGTGACGAGTCGCTTTCTGGTGGAAAACCCGAGTCAGCAAGGAGATGGCTGCGGAATTTACTGGGTTATTACCCGACTGGGTGAATAAACTACATTGCTGTTTCGGAATGTCCTGGTGCCAGAGCCGGTGGTTGCGGTTGAAGATGTTAGTTGAAGCAGTCAGGCCGCACTTTGTTGGGCGGTTGTAAGAACCCATGACTGGTTGAGGGCAGCAAAAGAATGAATCTCTGCTTTTGTGGCTCCAGACGATCTGCCTACAATTAACGGTGATTCTGCCCGTTTTCCGAGTGCCACAACAAAGGTTGAATGAAATCTTTCGGGAGAGCCTGCTCCATGACCGTTGGTTATTTACGTCCGGATGTCGCTGATATGGTGCTGAGAGTGTTGGATCGCTCGGTGCATCCGGAGTTATTTGAGACCTTGTGTCAGATAACAATTCCTGTCGGACGCAATCAGGCCACATTGCGGATCAGCAACTTCGGCCACGCCATCGAATTCAGGACTCCAGAGAAAGTTATCACCGAAGTCGCAACAAGCAAGTTCTCACCGCTGCCGCTCCAGGGGCGTATGGTGGACCGTCGATTGATCGGCTATCGAACGCACACCTTTGAATGTCCGGGGCTAAAGTATCACTGCAGCTATCAGTTAGATACGGTTCCTGCGGAAGTTTATCTGCAGGTTCATCGAGAGATGGAAGCGGATGCTCGTAAGGCAATTCTGACCGCGGCTTTGCCCGGTTCCAGTGTCAGTAGTCCTGATTGTCTAAGTTACCTGATGAGCGATCTTCTGCCGGAGGGCCTCGTGATCCACTCGTTCCACACGTTTCCAGACAATGGTGCGGTGCTGCGCATACAAACGCTCTTTGAAGTGCTTTAGCTCGCTGCCCAATGGCACGATTTTTTGAGGCGGTGGTTGAGAATAACGTCTCGCACGTTGTTCGGGACGGAGGGTCGTCCCTGATCACAGACGATCTGTGAGCAACTCGCCCCGACAGCGCCGGCCTGGTTCACAAGGAACATCCAGACTTCGGCAGACTATCGAACCGGCGGCTTTGGTCGCAGGGTCGACGAGAAGATTTCTCCCGCGATAAGCTTGCCCGCAACAATGCCATCGGATGCATCAAACGGCCAATGAATGCCAAGATAAATCCGGCTCCATGCGTTCTCCAAGATGGCTTCTTCGAGATTGCGATACGTGCGAGTCACGACGGGTCGCGTTTTACCATCGCTGCCTCTGTTTACTCCGTTGTATTCATCCGATGTGAACGAAAACTGAATTCCAGCGGTGCCATAAAATCGGGCCGTCATATTGAAAGCCGCCGCACCGAACGTTGAATGACCGGATGGATATGCTGGGAATGGCGGAGTGAAGTCGACTCCATCGCCTGCTCCGTTTGTGGCTGGTGCTCCCAGCGGACGCCACGCCGGATCGCCGATGGTGTAGATGTTCGTATCATTGTTGCCCTGACGAATTCCGATGACCGGCCGCCAGAGTTCGTAATAGTACTTTGTGTACCAACACTGAATTCCTGCGTCTGCCATTGCCAGGTTCACCAAAGCGAAAAGGCGTGCATTCTGTTCTGTGGTGTTGCGTCTTTGGATCGCAATTGTTCGAACAACCTGATTGTAAAGACGTGGAGGTGTTCCAAGGCCGGGGACTCCATCATACGCCCAGAAGATTCCCGTGATAGTATCCTTGGGACTTCGCAGAGTCGGATACTGACCTGCAACTCCTCCCCAGTTGAGCAGTGTCTGATACGCAACGGCATATTCAAAAGAATTGAGCGCGGGAGGAGGAGGTGACAGGTGTGAATGGATGTTGGCAATCACAAAAGGATCAACGTAACCCCAGTGCGGTGTGTTAAATCCCTGGTTGGGATGCAACGGATCCGGTCGATGGTATCCAGGCAGCGTGCTGACGTTATAGGGAAGATTCAGGTTCGAGTTGTCGTTCCTGCGGTCATTAAGAATCGCGAGGGCCACTTTCTTCCCTAAATCAATCCCCATTGTTCGTGGCGTTCCGGCAGCAACACCGGTCATCGCGTTTGTGTACGCTGTGCGGATTTTTGCGGCCTGCTGAGGAAAGAGTGACAACAACGTGTCCTGCGCAGCTGCGGAGACAGCCGCTGTTGTGTTGGCGGAATTGTAACCGCTCAACTCCGTCAGATAGGGGGCGTACTTGTGATTGATGGAGTTCCACGCGTCGAACATTGCCACGGATGCAATCGCGAATGCTCGTGATGTCCGAGTCGGGCCGCCCTGATCCGGAATCAAAAGGCGACTATCGCCCGCGTTCATATCAAGCATCACCTGATTCCAGACCAGGATAATGTCGGCGGATGCATTGTAGGGCGGCAGCGATTGAGCAAAACCTCGATCCGGGGCGATCAGAACCA
>CANHVD010000722.1 GCA_947463775.1 Planctomycetaceae bacterium
CGCGAAGCAGCCATAGAGACTTCGCGAGTTCTGGCGACGCTTACGGTCCTTGAAATGCGTCGCCTGATACGACGACTGCCAGGCAATCAGTTCGTCAGACACGATTAGTCCGGCTTTATCGATCCGCCATTGCTCAACGCGATGCGGATCAGAGAAGTCTCGGGAAACCGTCACAGGCGAACCTGCATGATTCCGAAAAACAGAGAGGAACCCCGTCGTTGCGCTGCGCACATGGGGTGGCATCAATTTCCGATAACATGGAACAGTTCTCGGGGCGATATAGAGTCGACTGGTTTTCACGGAAGAGCTGAACACACCTGTTCTTCGGGTAGATCAGATGGGCTCACAATCTCTCCTAACCTGTCGTATCCCGACGACCTGCCTACGCGCAGTTCTGCGTGCCGTTGCTTTCATTGCCATTGTGCTGATCACTGTTGCGATCCTTCCAGTCAGCGCAGTATCCGGAGAAGACCTGCAGTCAGACCTTCCGGAAGTTCCACCGCAGTTATCCATTCCTGTAGAAGACGTGACAGGATCTGAGGAATCTCTGCAGCCGGCAGCGGTTTTTGATGCATTCCTCTCCGCGGCCAGTATCGCCACTGCAGAATCAGAAGCTCCTCCTGTTCCGCCAGTACCAGTCGCAGAACCGTCGCATGCCGAACCCGTCGTTAGTGCGCCCGCAGATGTTGGTGGAGAAAACTACGCGCCTCAGATCCCCGGTTACTGGATCGTGAGTTCCTGGAATTCACCTCAGGAGTTTGAAAACGACCAACTGCGTTTCTGTCCTCAGGTTCAGCAAGTCGACGAATGCACTGATGGCCATCCTTCCAGCATGGAACAACTCACGAGTTCACTGATTCCCGGCGTTCCGATTTGTATCGTTGTGCATGGCAGCTTTATGGATTCGCCATCTGTGCTGCCGGATTCACACAACACCTGGAACTGGCTGAAAACGGGAGCCTGCGGACGTCCGTTTCAGATGATTTATTTTTCCTGGCCAAGTGATCGTGCTTTGTCACCCTTTGCCAGCATTGATGTCGCGATCCTGGGGTCTCGTGCCAGTCGAAACGGGTTCTATCTGGCCAGCCTGATCCAAAGTCTTCCCCCGGAATGTCCTGTTTGTCTTGTCGGCCATAGCCATGGAACGCGAGTGATCTCTTCGGGCCTGCACTTGCTTGGTGGAGGAGTTGTTGAGGGCCACCGGCACTGCACTCCTGGATGTGCGGGACGTCGAATCCGGGTTGTCTGTACAGCCTCCGCCATTGATCATGACTGGCTGAATCCTGAAGAGCGTTTTGGTCGAGCGTTATGCTGTGTTGAGTGTCTGATCAACCTCCGCAACGTGAAAGATCCCGCGCTGCAGATCTATCCTCTGCGCAGAATCGGATCCAGCCGTGCTCTTGGTGCCGCCGGATTTACATCCAAGGATCGTCGGGAACTGGGAACTTACGGTTCACGAGTTCGTGATTGGGATGTTTCTTCGATCATCGGCCACGATCATTCTTGGCCGAATTATGTCGCGCATGGTTCGCTCGCAAGCAGCCTTCGCAATTATCTGTTTTTTGCGAACTAGTAAAACCAGTGTTTAACGCCCCGGGCATGTCTGTCAGCAGCCGTGAGCTCCTGACAATTGCGGCCCGACACGGGACTGGTTAGCTTGCAGCCTGTTTGGAATCACCAGGTTCTACGGCGTTGAATTGTCGTAGCCTTTCAACAGGAGTCGCAAGATGTCAGAAGTTAAAGTGCTCGTGAAGGATAATGGCCCGTTTCTGGTGACCGGAACGGTGACCATCACCGATGCCGCCGGCAATACCTTCAATCTCAATGGCAAAGAAACGTTTGCCCTTTGCCGCTGCGGAGCATCCGCGAAGCGACCGTTCTGTGATGGAGCGCATAAGACTTGTGGATTTGAGTCGGCCGAACGCGCGGTCTAAAGGCGCAGTGAAGTCGATGGCTCGGTAAAAATTCCACCTCTACGCTCATTTTGAATGTGGATCGTCTATGTTTCTGCTGCGCGCATCCTCCGGGTTTGGTCTGGCCATTCTACTTTCTGCAATGCTGTTCAGCTCCGAATCGGCCGTTGCTCAGAATCAGACCAAAGGCCAGAAGGAACCACAGACACCGCCTGAGCCGCCGTCGGCCGAGGTTTTGCAGTCTCTGGCGGCAACGCGCGATGAACTCAAGAAGATTCTCGAGGATCTGAAGAGCAAACCGGAACAGGAAACTCGTGACGGCGCAGCATTGCTGGCTGATGTCGCCGTGTTTGAAAAAGCCGCGACATGGATGCTGCGGTATCAGGAATTTCCGAAGGCCGACTATCTCGATCAGCTCAAAGACGTTCTGGCCAAAGGAAAGACTCGAGCAGAACAGTTGGCGAGCGGTCAGCCGGATTGGGTGCTAAAAACAGGTATCACGATCCGTGGCTATGTCAGCAAGGTTGATGGTTCCGTGCAGCCTTATGCGTTGACACTTCCGGCCGGAGTGAATCCCAACGAGGGCCGTCGCTGGCCGTTGCATGTCGTCTTGCATGGACGCGCGGATCAGATGAACGAGGTCAACTTCATTCATCGGATGGACGGCAAGCCCCTGAAGGTAGAAGCCGGTCAGCCTGAGCAGAACTGGATTCAGCTGGATGTCTATGGTCGAGGCAATAACGCTTATCGATTTGCCGGCGAGACGGACGTGTTTGAGGCGATGGACGATGTGAAGCGACGCTTTCGAATCGACGAGGATCGTATCACCCTGCATGGTTTCTCGATGGGAGGTGCTGGGGCGTGGCATCTGGGAATGCATCATCCGTCGTTGTGGTCGTCAGTTGGTCCCGGGGCTGGATTCGTCGACTTTTATCGCTACCAGAAGAAAGATCCGGAGAATCCAGAACAGCGGCTGCCGGATCCGCAGCACGCAACACTGGCGATTTATGACAGCGTCAATTACGCGATGAACGCCTTCAATGTTCCTGTCTGCACCTACGGCGGTGAGAATGATCCGCAGTTGCTGGCAAGTACTTCGATGGCGGAGGCTGCGGAAGTGCTGGATGTTCCAATCAAGGTGATCGTTGGTCCCAAGATGGGGCATGCGTTCGACCCGGAGAGCCAGAAACAATTTATGGCATACCATCTCGAACAGTCAGTCAAAGGACGTCCTCGTTTTGGCCAGCGGAAAGAGATTCGGTTTACGACTCATACCCTGAAGTACAATCAATGTGACTGGCTGGCGATTGAAGAAGTCGAACGGGTTTATGAGCCCAGCGTAGTCGAAGCGAAGATTAATGAATCGGGTGATGTCGAAGTCACAACCAGCAATGTCATGGCGCTGCGAATCGTTCGGGACGTTGGCACAGACGCGATCATTGACGGGACCACGCTGGAATGTCGTCTGGCGGCCGATGGTTTGCTTCCGGATGTGTATTACGTCAAGGGAAATACTGACTGGGAAGTGCTCAGTTACGACGATTCGCGATCGTTCGCAGACAATCAGGAACTTCGAAAACGGCCCGATCTGCAGGGACCGATCGATGATGCATTCATGAGTTCGTTCGTTTGTGTACGAGGCAC
>CANHVD010000723.1 GCA_947463775.1 Planctomycetaceae bacterium
TCAGCAGAAAATAGGATGATTTCCATGGCCGACGCCACGGTCACCGGTCAGGTTCACTTGATTGAACCCACAAAGTCTTTTGGACAAAAAGGCTTCCGTAAACGCATGGTTGTGCTGGAGCAGACCAACGGCCGTTTTACGAATTACCTCCCGCTGGAGTTCGTTTCTGACGCTTGTGATTCGGTCGACAATCTGAAGGTCGGCGACAAGGTGAAGGTGTCTTACCGACTCACAGGCCGCAAATGGCAGCGGGACGAAATGAGCGAAGTCAAATTCTTCCTCAGCGCAGAAGCGACCGGATTTCAGTTGATCTCAGGCGGTGAATCATCGACTTCAGCAGTCGCTGACGACGAACCCGACTTCGGCCCCGCTGACGAATCTGCTCCGTTTTAAGCAGCCTGCTCTAAGCGGCCCGTCGGGCATCAGCCTGCGCTGCGTACAACATCGAGAGCAAGCGGGGGCTCCTCCGAGCGGCGAGCAATATTCGAAATGAGTGACAGGACACGCGAATGCATCGGCCTCATTTGCGAGGTGCTCAACGCCTTCTAAGTCGCTTTCCGTGGGCAAGCGAAGCTCCGTGGGCAAGCAGAGCAAAATCAGAGGATCCAGCCGCCACCCAGAACGTGGTCGCCGTTGTACAGGACGGCCGCTTGTCCCGGTGCCACGCCAAAGATGGGATCGTCCGGAATAATCGTGGCCCGGTCGTCTTGCTCGACCTGCACAGTACAGCTTTCTGAAGCCTGCCGATAACGCACTTTGACTTCGCAGCGAAAACTGTCGCCGGGACGATCAGCCAGCCAATTGAGCTGGTGGATTCGAATCGATTTCGTCGCGAGATCTTCGCGGAGCCCCAAGACCACCTGTCGGTTCTCGGGATTGATCCGGATCACAAATCGCGGCTCCCCAAACGCAATCCCCAGCCCCTTGCGCTGGCCGACGGTAAAGTGTTCGTAGCCCTCATGCTGCCCCAGTACGCGACCTTCCAGATCCACAAAGTCTCCGGCGGTTCCGTCGTGGCCACGGTAGCGTTTTAAAAACCCTGCGTAATCCTGATCGGGCACGAAACAGATTTCGTAACTATCCTTTTTGTCTGCAACACGAAGTCCGGACTGGCGAGCAAGTTCTCGAATCTCCGGCTTCTGAAATGTTCCAATCGGCAGCAGCACGTTAGGCAGAAGTTCTCGTCGAATCCCAAACAACACGTAGGACTGATCTTTGTTGTCATCTTCGCCGCGGAACAAGCCCCATTGCTGAGTCGTCTCGTTCTGCTGAAGTCGAGCATAGTGCCCTGTCGCGATGTAGTTCGCACCAACCTGCTGAGCAAACTCCCAGAGCTTTCCGAACTTCAGCCAGTTGTTGCACTGCACACAGGGATTCGGAGTCCGTCCCGCAAGATACTCGTCAGCAAAGTAGTCTTTGATCCTGCGAAAGGCATCCTGCAGGTTTAGCGAGTGAAATGGAATCCCCAGGCGGTCCGCCACACGCCGCGCATCGGCCGCATCTTCTGAACTGCAACAACCCTGCCGATGAGCCGGTGCGTTTACGATGGGCAGCAGATTTCCGCCCGGCAGTGCGCAGGCGGTCTCGGTTTCACCGGATCTCATAAACAGACCGATGACTTCATATCCCTGTTCATGCAACAGGACTGCGGCGGCGGAACTGTCAACTCCACCACTCATTGCCAGCACGACTCGTTCTGCCATCGTTCGACTACGCTAACCCAAAGAAAACTGTTTGAGCTTCCTCACGAAGCCCACTGCGGAAAGCTCTGAGTTTACCGCATTTCCGACAAAAGGCACTCGCCAAATGAAACGACGCGGGGATGATTGCCAAAGCAACCATCCCCGCGTCAGGATTCTGAATGGAGAGACTCCCCCGCCGCTCAAACGGCCGGAGGACTCACGGCCGATTTGTTCAGGCAACCCCGGCCACAGCCTTTTCCATCATGTCTGATTCCTGGTCGGATTCATCAGCAGCTCGGCCAACTGGCAGTTTGTCTTTAACATCATAAGCCAATCCGACAGCGCGAAGAGCTTTGATCGACCACCATGTGATATCGAATTCCCACCATTTGTGACCAGCAGGAGCAACCGCCGGATGAGCATGGTGATTATTGTGCCAGCCTTCGCCGTACGCGAGGATTGCGACCCACCACAGATTGCGAGAATGATCGCGAGTATCGTAGTTGCGGTAGCCCCACAGATGAGTCGCAGAATTCACAAACCAGGTGCTGTGATAGGCTGCAACCATTCGTACACACATGCCCCAGACAACAAGAGACGCGCCCATTTGCCAGCCACCAATGGCCCAGCCAGCGGCCAGCAACACAAGTCCGCCGCCCCATAGCCACAGAGCAAATGTCTTCTCGAAGAACTGCAGCATAGGACGGTCAACGAGTTCAGGCACGTAACGGCGATACAGGATTCGAGAAGACTCGGTAGTGCGTTTTGGGAACAACCAAAGAATATGTGACCAGGCCCCATTGACGACGATCGGTGAATGCGGATCGCCGTCCTGATCGGATTTCTGATGATGCAGGCGATGAGTGGCTGCCCAGGTCAGAGGAGAGCCTTCTCCTGACAAACATCCGCAAGCCATCGCGACAAATTCCGCGGGTGCTCGCAGCTTCATCGACTTGTGAGCAAGGTAGCGATGATAGCCGAGACAAATTCCGATGCTGCAAGTGGCCCAATGCAGAGCCAGGCAGACTGCCACGCCAGTCCAACTGAAAAACATCGGCATGAAGGCGAATAACGCGCCGACGTGGACTCCGATCAGGAACAAAGTCACAACCCAGTCAACATTGCTGAGCTTCAATTGATCTTTGTTAAATGCGGCAACAAGTTGGTCCGTATCCGCCTGAAATTTAAGACGCTTGATCTCTGCAGCAGAAAGCCCACGATCCGATGGCTGATCGTCGACAGGCTTTGTGAGCGGTGTTGCTGTTGACATGTGATATTTCGTTGTAGAAGTCATTTAACTTTTGTTTTCAGCGCCGCCGGATGGCCTCAGTACGACCAAAGAGCTTGCTGTCTTCTGCACGATAGGCCCATTGTCGACCTGCAGCAACAGCATCGTGTTTTGCCGCCGTCATGACTGTGTCAAAACTTCGTCAACGTCGCAAACCATTGCGGTAAGGTAACTTACGACACGTGAGGCGTCTGGAAACTCGCTTCTGAAGAACGGGAAAGCGTCCGAATCACACTCGCAACCTCGCAAAAGGATTCCCGGCTCCCGAAGCAAGTTGTGGGCCTCGGCTGACACCGTGACGTCTCGCTGGTAGGCAAATGCCTGTTTTACGAGGGGAAACATTCGTTAGTCGGACGGAATTTCTATCTCGCCCCATGTGGGTCAGAATGTGCTCCAACGGGCTCTCTAAAGTTCTGCAATGGCAGACAATCAGGTCAAGCAAGGTCATCCGAACAAGGGCAATACGAAGTCGAGCATTTTTTTGCGACGCCAGATTTGCGTCGATAGCCTAAATGACGTACCGGGTCGACTGATTCTTCTTACCAATGAACAGTGTCAAGAAAGCCA
>CANHVD010000724.1 GCA_947463775.1 Planctomycetaceae bacterium
CTTGTTCTGCTCGCGGAGACGCAAGGCGGTCAGATAGACGTTTTCTGTTCCAACGCGGGCATCACCTTCAAGGGCGGACTTGAATCAACAAACGCCGAGTGGCAGCGGATGTGGGATGTGAACGTCATGTCACGCCTCTACGCAGCCCGCGCCGTTATCCCAAAGATGCTCGCGCGGGGAGAAGGCTATATCGTCCAGACAGCTTCGGCGGCCGGCCTGTTGACTGAGATTGGCTCGGCGTCATATTCCGTAACTAAGCATGCAGATCTGGCAATGGCCGAGTGGCTGTCTGTCACGTATGGACGCAGCGGCGTGAAAGTGTCCTGTGTCTGCCCACTGGGTGTTGAGACAGACATGCTGGATGACTCTGATCCGATTCATCGCTACCTGCATCTGCATTCGATCACGGCCGAGGATGCCGCTGAAGCCGTATTGGCTGGGATTCGGGACGAGAAGTTTCTAATTCTGCCGCATCCTGAGGTGCTCGATTTCTTCCGTCACAAGACCGAAGATTACGATCGTTGGATCCGCGGCTTCCAGCGATTGCAACAGAAACTGACTCGCCAAATGAAGAGCGATTCAGAAAATGCAGATGCCGCAAAGTAATGGACAGGCGGAGGTCTTGAGCGAAACGAATTCCGCATCTCCCTATGACTATGCCTGCGTGCGTTTCTCTTTGGCTTTTGCAGCCTGATAAGCTTCTTCCATCTCGATCAGGCTGGCATCTTTCATTTCCAGCCCCATTGCTTTCATAGCGGCTTCGATAGCCTGAAAGCGGCGAGTGAACTTGGCGTTGGACTTGCGAAGAGCTTCCTCCGGATTAATCCCCCAGCGTCGTCCGACATTGGCCAGCACGAACAGCACATCGCCCAACTCCGACTCAGCACGTTCACGAGTCGCGAGGTCACTTATCGGCTGATCCGGCACTCTCACGGCATCTACTGTCGCCGCGACATCAGGGATCTCCGCGGAACCGAACAGCTCATGAGACAGCTCCGCCAGTTCTTCCTTTAACTTATCGAACAGCATCCGCCGATCAGGAAAATCATATCCCACTGCGGCTGCTCGAGCTGTAATGCGGGCAGCCCGAGCCAGCTCCGGCAGAGCAACAGGAATACCTTCCAACTGCGACGTGCGACTCGGTTTCTCCTGCTGCTTCAGTGCCGTCCAGTTGCGGCGAACATCTTCAGTCGTAGCGGCTTCAACATCTCCAAACACATGCGGATGACGTCGAACCATCTTGTCAGCAATCTGTCGCACAACAGCCGTCAGTTCAAAGCGTCGTTCATCAGCGGCAATCTGCGAATCGAGCACCACCTGCAGCAGGACGTCGCCGAGCTCTTCCTGAATCGCGGCGTTGTCGTCCGAATCGATCGCTTCCAGCAGCTCGTAAGTCTCTTCCAACGTATACGGCTTGATCGTCTTCATCGTCTGCTGACGATCCCACGGACAACCTTCTGGAGATCGAAGTTTGGCCACGATGCGACATAATCGCTCAAACTCCGGAAGCAGCTCCTGAAAATCCGGGGCAGTTCCATGCACAGGTTGAGCGTCTGACATGAGGCATCACTGAGAGAAGAAGGAAAATTGGGCGGCTGGCTTTGTGGAAGTTTCTCAGGGAAGCTCATCGTAAGCAAGAACACATCATTCCATACCAAAAGACTGCCGCAGCAGCTCCGGGACCTTCAGGCCGAATGAAAATGATTTGCCGGACTTCAGATTGTGAAACACCACAACGGCTGGACTGAATAATGCCGCGTCCATGGCGTAGAAGTCATGATTGGCGGCCTTAAAGAGTGACAGAAACGTCTGCCCATGAGCACTCGACGAGTTCGATGGCACCTTCGGTCCGATTTCCTGAATCACACTGTCCTCGCACCGGACCCACAGATTGACCGTGGCTCCATAAAGGATCGAATCATTCGTTCGGCCAATTCCCTGCATGTCGTTCTTCGCTACTGGCGGCAATGGAGCAATCCCCGTCCCGCTAATGATCGCATCCAGAGGAAACTGCAGCTCGTGAAGTTTGTGCAGAGCTGTCTCGATGGATCGAGCAACCACCTGGATCGAACCGGCCTGTGACGCTGTTGGTGCAACCGCCAGAGTCAGTCGGCAATCGCTGGGCAACGATTTTCGAACCGCGGCAATGGCTTCTTCATCCGGCAAACTGCCCGCTTCAAGAACCCCAACGGCGACCTTCCCGTTTTCAGTTTCTGGCAAATGATGAAACAGGTCCTCTTTGCGAGCCATTGCGCGCATCGGGCCGGACCCCATGGCAAAGTAGTTGTCGGTCGCAATCTTCCAGCCCGCGTATTGACTCATCAAACATGATGCAACCGGATGGTCAGTTCTGACCAGGATCTGTGGAACCGCAGGCAACTGATTGTCGCCCGGCACAAGATCGACCTGGGCTAACCCCGACAAACAAATCCTTGCCAACAAGAGCCCGGCTTCCAGACCTCCTTCGGCTTTGACTCCGAAGTCCAGCAACGTGGCGTTCGGCAAATGCTGAGCACTGATCCGCAGCGTTTCGCCGCGAGACTTTGCGAAGGTCGTCAGATGATCGGCTCGTTGATTCAGATGTCTTAATGTTGCGCTGTGGGTCGTCACTTTGAATTCACCAATGCTGATCCGGCCAATGCCGCAATGTGCCTGAGGGTTAAGATGAAGATGAGCTGGCTGATTACTCGACGAATGGTCGCATCTTTTCGATGCCAAGCTTCGCGACTTCCAAAGGATCCTTCGCCCACAAATCTTCGCGAAACAACTCCAGCGACAGGTAGCCGTTGTATCCGGTCGAAGCCAACTGATCGCAGTAAAACTTCAGATCCACAACACCGTCGCCCGGCATGACTCGATCAGAATCTTCCTGCAACGATGCCGCGGGTACGGCAGGAGAGTCATTAAAGTGTGAAATCGCAATCTGACTGCTCTTCAGTTTCGAAAGCGACGCAACGGGCCCACCACCGCGCCAGCAGTGAAACGGATCGACAACAACAGTCGCGTCCGGATGTCCGGACTGCTGAATAATGTCGATGGCATCGTCGATCGTGTTGATATCGTCGACAAACCCCAGATACTCAAACGCGGGCTTTACACCGAACGACTTACCAAGCTCCAGCAGTTCGGCATAGTGACGGGCGCCCAAGGCTCGATCGGCTTTTCCTGGTGGTGGCCCAGCGATGGCAAACTTTGCACCGACAGCCGCTGCCTGTTCCAGGCGGCGACGAACTTCATCAAGCGCTTTGACGTGCTCTTCTCCGGCCGGTTGAAACCAGCCCGCCAGATAGATCGTCGTCGGTGCGACGACACCGTTGTCATCCAGAGCCCTGCGGACTTCGGCAAGCGTCCCGCCTGCGCGAAGATGTTCATCGAGATGGTCGTGCCATAATTCGATGGCTTCATACCCGGCTTGTCGAGTCACCTCGATCTGCCGCAGAACAGGAGTCGTGCGGATGGTGCTGGCATTCAAACAATAACGAAATCGTGACATGAGTTATCTCTACAAACCGGGAGGCCAGTCGCCTTCCTGAGCA
>CANHVD010000725.1 GCA_947463775.1 Planctomycetaceae bacterium
AAAGAACTGATCATCGTCGTTCAGATCGTGCATGGAATTTGCTATGCGTTTTTCTTTGCCACAGTCTACATCTTTGTGGACGAGCATTTTCCGAAGGACGTTCGTTCCAGCGCGCAAGGGTTGTTTAATGTGATGATTCTTGGCGTAGGAGCATTGGTCGCAAACACGGTTTGCCCTTATCTGATGCAGGAAGTCTACACCAAAGATGGAGTGATTGACTTCCACGGTCTGTTCCTTGTCCCGATGGGCGCCGCCATTGTTGCGTCATTGGCGATGGCGATCTTCTTCCATCCGCCAAAGATTAATGCGGTCGCCTCCGGGACCCCCGTAACAGGCCACTGACAGGTCGGGAGAAGACAGTGCCACGGACGCATGTGCTTAAACAAACGGAGTTGATTTCAGGAGGAACGGATGCGGCGGCGTTCAATGCGCTTTCGTTCCTCCCGTTTGTGGCCAGCCTCACGACTCATCCTGTGATGATCTCTGATATTGACGGGGGCACCGTCTGGGTCAATGAGGCGTTCACTCGTGTTTCCGGCTGGCCACTGAATGAAATTGTCGGACTCAAGCCACATGAGTTTCTTCATGGTCCGAAAACGGACCCTACTGTCGTTCGCCTGATCCATGAAAACGTCGCAGCCCTCAAAGGATTTCAATGTGAGATCCTGAACTACAAGCGTGACGGCAGTATCTTCTGGATCTCGCTGGATGCTCAGCCAATCACCGATCAAAGTGGAAAACTGATTGGCTACCTGTCGGTTCAGAGTGACATTTCCGATCGCAAGCGATTCGAAGCCGCGTTGTTGCGAGAGCACTGGCTGCTGGAAACCGTCAGTGTCTGCCTCAGCAAGTATATTTCGACCGATGATCCTCGCATCGCATTTCAAGATCTGCTGGTACGTCTGCTGGCGTTAACCTCAAGTGAGTACGGATTCATTGGCGAAGTCTGCTTTAATGAGTCCGGGGCACCTTGGCTGCGAACGCTTGCTCTCTCTGACATCTCCTGGGACAAAGCGACGCATCAGCTTTATAAAGACAGTGCGGCCAAAGGATTTGAATTCAGAAACCTGAAGACGCTGTTTGGTGAAGCTCTGGTGACGGCACGTCCGGTAATCAGTAATTCGCCATCGACGGATGAAAGGCGGGGAGGAATTCCAGAAGGGCATCCTCCTCTGAATCAGTTTCTGGCTCTTCCCATTATCCGCGACAATTCACTGGTAGGACTGATTGGGGTCGCCAATTGTCCGGATGGTTATTCCGAAGCTGACGTGACGTTTTTGCAGCCATTGGTCACGGCGATCGGTCAACTGATCGATGCTCATCGCAGGGATATTCAGCGTCGTGAGACCGAGCGTTCGCTGCGTCAGACAGAAGAATGGCTTGAAGAAACCGGGCGTGTGGCAGAAGTTGGAGCCTGGCAGATTGACTTAACCACAATGACTCTGCGGTGGTCTGCCCAGACACAAAGGATGCACGAGGTTCCCGCAGACTACGTGCCGACAGTTAGTACTGCGATCAACTTTTACGCCCCGGAGTCGAGACATTTAATTCGGGATGCCGTTGCAAAGGCGGTCCAGGATGGCACCGCGTGGGATCTGGAACTGCCTTTCATCACCGCGAAGGGGCGTCATCGCTGGATGCGTGCCATCGGTCATACAGCCTCGGAAGATGGTCGAGTTGTACGATTGTTTGGCTCATTCAAGGACATCACAGAGCGTCGCTTGATTGCTGAAGAACGCGAGCGTCTGCAGGAGCAGGTCACTCGATCACAGCGCATGGATTCCGTTGGTCGGCTTGCCGGTGGTATCGCGCATGACTTCAACAATATGCTGGCGGTGATCCTTGGTCATTCGGAAATGATGATGTTGGATGAAACGCTGCCATCCAAGTACAAAGTTCATCTCAAAGCAATTCAGACTGCCGGACATCGTTCAGCAGCGATGACTCAGCAACTCCTGACTTTCGCGCGGAGGCAGAACGCATCGCCTCAGAAAGTGAATATCAACAAAGCCGTTGAGCGAATGCTGGATCTGCTGCGGAAATCCATGGGAGAAAAAATCGAGATCGAATGGATGCCCGGAGAAGGCGCTTGGACGGTGAATATCGATCCGGTGCAGTTGGATCAGATTCTGGCCAATCTTTGCATTAACTCTCGCGATGCCATCTCAGATCACGGTCGGATCATGTTGTCGACGCGGAATGAAACACTCCGGACCACTCGTAAGTTTCGCACGCACGAAGTTCGTCCAGGAAAATATGTTGTCGTAACGGTCTCCGATACGGGATGCGGGATCAGCGAAGCGACTCTTACACATCTCTTCGAACCGTATAACACGACCAAGCCAGCAGGCGAGGGCCCGGGACCAGGATTGGGTCTTGCAACGGTCTACGGAATCGTCAATCAGAACGGCGGTTCCATTGACGTCGAAAGCAGTCCCGAAGTCGGCACAACATTCAGAATCTATCTGCCAAGGCATGGTGGCCCGGAGAAAGAGACCCCCGCTCAGGCCGATGAGGCGACCGTTCCCAAAGGCGGCACAGTGCTGCTTGTGGAAAATGAGCCCGCAATGCTCAAGATCGGCAAGTTATCGCTGCGGCAGCTGGGGTACAAAGTTCTGGTCGCGACCACGATCGACGAGGCCATTCAGAAGGTTCGAGCGCAGGGAGCATCGATCGATGTTGTCCTGACCGACGTTGTCTTGGGTGGAGGAAATGGCTTTACGCTCGCACGTGAGATTCAGGAGATTCATCCCACCATGCGATTCGTCTTCATGTCCGGACTGGGGGAGCACATTGCAATTGGTCAGGCGGCTTCCAGTCATCCGTTCAAAGTTTTGACTAAACCTTTTGATCTGCAACGTTTATCAAACGCCGTTCGTGAAGCTGGCTGCATGGATCACCGGGTATAGTCTTCAGCCCGATGCGGAGTGCGCCCCACATTAATCGATGCGTACTCAGGCCAGAATATCGTGGAGCACTTCGCCATGAACATCAGTCAGGCGAAAATCTCTGCCGGCATATCGGAACGTCAGTTTCTTGTGATCAAAACCAAGACAATGCAGCATCGTCGCATGCAAATCATGAACACTGGTCGGCTTATCGACAGCCTTAAATCCAATGTCATCAGTCGCTCCGTAGACCGTACCGCCCTTGATTCCACCGCCAGCCAGCCACACGCTGAAGCCCCAGTGGTTGTGATCGCGACCGGATTGGGGTTTACCGTCTCCTGAGAGTTCGACCGTCGGTGTCCGACCAAACTCGCCTCCCCATAAGATCAGAGTATCCTCAAACAGACCTCGCTGTTTCAAATCCGTCATGAGAGCAGCGATTGGCTGATCAATTTGTCCGGCCAGATTTCGATGAGCTGCCTCAATGCCCGCATGATTATCCCACGGCTGCCCGGCACCATGCCATAGCTGAACATAACGCACACCTCGCTCCAGCAGACGACGCGCGATCAGCGTTTGGCGTGCGTGAATTCCTTCTCCGTACATCTGCTGGATATGAGCAGGTTCACGGGTCACGTCAAA
>CANHVD010000726.1 GCA_947463775.1 Planctomycetaceae bacterium
GTTCGCACCGCGAAGTCATCGGCTCGCGGATAGATCTCAACCATCACCGGTAACTCTGGCGAAAACTCAAAACGCGGGGTCAGTTCTTCCCATGATTCTTCAAGCAGGGCCAGAACTCTTTGGCCGTAAACAGCGGCTTCGTGCTTTTCCATACGTACCTGAAAATGCGGACTCTTGAGAGTCGTAAAGCGCCCCAAACTGTCCTTCAACTGCAGCAGATTGAAGAGAGTTGTGTCGTACCCGTCCTTGTCATGAGCCTGCTCGGCCATTTGCCAGCCTTCTGCTTCCTGACCCAATCGAAGCAGATCCTGAGCCAGTTGGACTCGAGCCGGATTAAATTCCGGATCAAGCTCCAGGGCACTCCGCTGCGCGGCCGCGCCTTCGGTGAATCGGTACTTTTGAGACAATTTGCGGCCAATCAAATGGTCGACTTTGGGATTCACGGCTGAGAACTTTAATGCCTCGGTCCGACTTTGTGCGGCAGCGTCGGCTTTGTTGCGCAGCTGATGAATCACGGTCTGCAAGGCATGGGCTTCGGGCAAATGAGGATTCACCGATAACATCTGACGAATTGTCTCTTCCGCCCCGGAGTAGTCTTCCGAATCGATCTGTCGCTCAGCCGCGCGTTGCATGGCTCCCACATGCTGAGGATTCAATTCGAGCGTTTTCTGAAGCAACTGGGCCGACTGCTCGCTATCTGCAGAACTGATCGCTTCGGACAGCAGAAACTTAATGTCGGCGTTCGTTTCGAACTCCTTCGCGGCGGGTGTCAGCAGTTCTGCGGCGAACGCGAAATCTCCTTTGTCGAGGGCTAGTCGTCCGGCTGCCAGAAATCCATCCGGTCGATTGGAGTAGTTCTTTCTGGCTCGCTCAAAGAAGCCTTCCTGAACAGCTTTTGCATCTGCCCCCAAGGCGATTGCAACCCAGCCGATCGCGGCCAAGTCGTCGGCATCGGTATATCTCCACGATGCGGTTGCGACCTGCTTTTCAACTTCCATCAAAGCGGCGGCCGCTTGTTCCTTTTTGCCGTTGGCCAGAGCACATTCGTATTCCAGATGCCGTAATCGAGCACTCCAGGCGTACCTTTCGATGCCGGCGACGACTGTGGCGAGGGCTTCAGGATATTTGCCCAGAGCAAGCTCACTTTGAGCTTTGAGGATTGGCCATTCCTCGCCGTAGCTTTTCTCTTCAATCGCCTTTGTCGTCGCGGCGAGGCATTCGGCGTATTTTCCTGACGCCATCATGGCCTGGCAATCCGCGACCGTATCGGCGGCAAAGGCGTGACTGGCACCAGGGCCAACGCCGAAAATCATCACGGCTGCAGCTAGAAAACAACGTACCGAACGTGAGCCCATAAGGCACCTTATTCCATTTTCGTTGAGTCTTGACCGGGTGGCTGAACTCTCGGCGATTCTCTTTGCGTCTTGGCGACTTTGCGTGAAAAAGATGGTGTCACGCGAAGCCGCGAAGGCGCAAAGGGAAGATGATGTTTGCGAAAGTTCAACTCCTTCAAAACCTACTTCACCGAGATGCTTTGCCGTCGGACGAACAGATCATCAGCCCTCTCGCCGCTTCTCGGGAGGCTGCTGAATGTAACGCAGGAAGGCCGTTATTTCCTTAGGAAGTGGCGAATTGAATCGCAACATTTCGCACGACGTTGGGTGCACAAAAGCCAGCGTCGAAGCATGCAAAGCCAGACGCTTATGCGGCCACGGGATCTCTTTCCATAAGTGTGACCGATAACGCGAATCTCCCAGAACCGGGTGACCTTCCTCGGCAAAATGCACGCGGATTTGATTTCTTCGTCCGGTTTCCAATTGAACCGTCACGTGAGTGACCGCTGGTGATTGAGCCGTGCGAGGGTAATTGCGGACGACCTGATAATGAGTGACGGCCAGTTCACCGTCTTCTTCATCTTCGGTCGAGTAGCGGTTCAGGTTCTTCGAAGTGGCCAGATAAGTTCGGAACTCACCCTGCTGCTTCACGACATGACCGGTCACGATCGCATCATACTGGCGTTCCGGTTTTCGCTGGGAAAACTGGGACTGCACAGCCTCCGCCATTTCTTTCGTCTTTCCGAACACCAGCAGACCAGAAACGCCTCGATCCAGCCGATGCACCAGGAACGCGCCACGACCTCGTCCTTCGTGCCGAATGTGTTCGTTGACTCGGTAGATCAACGTATGCGGCTCACGTCCATCGGTGGGTACGGTCAGCAAATCGGCCGACTTGTCGACGATGATGATCTCACGATCTTCATAGACGATCGTAAATCCTCGGTGTCGTGTCACCTGAGGTCGACGTTTGGGTGAATAGCGTCGGTTTTCTTCAAAGCGGACTCGCACCTGGTCACCGGCCGCCAGCTTTCTCCCCGGATCAATCTCCAGAACGCCGTTGAGCATGACGCAATCGTGATCAAACAATCCCGTCACATGCGACCGAGATCCTCCGGCCAGTTCCTGCACGCAGCGATCGGCTCGCGCATCAATGAACGGCGAATCAGCTTCCAGTTGAAGTTCACGAATCAAAAACGGCACGCAGAAACTTTCAGGGTTGGACTTTCAACAACTTTCGGACGCTCATGAATTGATGAGTCATCGCGACCACCTTGGTCATGCACGCTGCGGAATTCTCGTCGGCGGAGCGACGGGCGTACTGTACACCCGTCGCTCCGCCGACGAGCTGCATGCTCAAAGGTCGGGGCCTGCGTATCGTATGCGACGAATGTGCGAATCCTCCGGGTTTGCGGCCTGTTTACCACTGTTTTTAGGCTCTTTTGTTGCTCTTCCGAAGAATGCTCGTCTTGACCCGGGGAGCCTTTTTCCTGCATGATCAAACTTAGCCAGATCTGCGTCCCTGCTGAGTGCTCAGAAAGTCAACCAATCCACTATGAAGCCCAGACGACGACGATCTCTGGCCAGAACTCAACCCTGCTGGATTGCTTCAGCCAATGGGGCCTCTGCAGCCACGGAAAAGCTCGAAGACCGATCTTTGCTCAGTAACCTGGCCATCGCTAACGCTTTTCTGGTCGATGGAAACAACAGCCGTATCAGCAACCCGCTGCTGGGTGAACAGGTGGAAATTCGCAGCGTTTACTCCACCAACCGACTTTCTGCCTCCTCGTCTTATGCGATTCGGTTTATCGTCGATGGTATCGCGGTCGACCAAACCGACCTGACATTTGGAGCCGGTACCGCTGCAGCCACCGAGAACTGGTTCGCCGATATGTTCCATGGCTACGCTGAATCCGGCAGCCATTCTGTTCAGGTCATTCTGGATCCGTTCAATCAGGTCGCCGAAACCAACGAAGCTGATAACTCGCTGACATTTTCATTCGCTCCTGTCCGAGCCACGAATCTGCCTCAGAAGCTGAGTCCCGTCGTTGAGGGAATAGCCGGTGTCGACTGGCGAGTGATGAACTTCGCAGATCTGGATCCTCGACCAGGCTTCCTGCGAGATTATCGCGGCGGCAAGTTCACTTACGATACTCCGACATTTGGACACGACGCGCTCGACATCGGA
>CANHVD010000727.1 GCA_947463775.1 Planctomycetaceae bacterium
GAGAGATGGTCGTAGAGTCGGCTCGCGGATTTCTGCAGGATCGCCTCGACAAGCAGATGGTCGAGAATCCAAAAGGAGAAAAGTACCATCGCGAACAATTCGATCGGGATGTGGAACACTTCCAGACACATCGAATGTATGACTATGGTCCGCCGCGAGCTCGTTTGACGGTGATGCAGGGCGGTCAGCCGCGAGTGATTGCCGAGTTTGATGTCACGGCGGCTCCGGATCAGCCACAGGTTCTGGAATTCCGAACGCGATGTACGGCAGAAAACTCCGGTGTGACCGTCGACTACGCCTACAGCATTCCTCGTGAACTGGAGAATTTCTGGTGTCAAACCGGCGATGCGTTTGCACGACCGGAGCTATACGTAGATTGGATTGAGATCGAAGGTCCGGTCTATTCCACATGGCCGCCGGCAAGTCACACGAATCTGCTGTTTGCTTCGAAAACTCGCGAGTTGAATGAGTCCGAGTATGCTCGTGAAGTCATCGCCCGATTCCTGACGCGTACCTACCGACGTCCGGTGACTGAAGCTGAAATTTCCGACAAGCATGCGATCTTTACCCGCGTTTCCAAGGCGGGCAGCACATTCGAAGACAGTATTCGCGCGGCATTGACGGCCGCGTTGGTGTCGCCGAACTTTCTGTATCTCACGGAGGATCAAGCAGGATCCTCGAAAGCCACGGCCACTGCTTTGAATGCTCATCAGCTGGCTTCACGCCTGAGCTACTTCCTCTGGAGCAGTATGCCGGATGCGGAATTGATGGCTTTGGCGGACAATGGGCAGATTCTGAAGCCCGATGTCCTGCAGCAGCAGATCGATCGGCTGCTGGGCGATTCGAAAAGCGATGCCCTTGTGACGAATTTTGCTGGCCAGTGGCTGGGACTTCGAGATGTCGGGGCGAATCCCCCGGCGGCCGATCTTTACCCACAATACGATCGACATCTGGAGACGTCGATGGTCGGGGAGTCGGAAGCGTTCTTCGCTGAGATTCTCCGCAAGGATCTGGATGCACTTAGCTTTGTTAAATCCGACTTCGTCGTGATTAACGAACGGCTTGCTCGGTTCTACGGCATCGACGGAGTAAAAGGCGACGAATTCCGACCAGTCCCCCTGCCCACCAATGTGGCTCGTGGCGGCGTGATGACCCAGGCTTCGATCTTGACGATTACATCAAACGGAACTCGAACGTCGCCGGTTAAACGCGGCACCTGGATTATGAAGAATGTGCTTGGCACGGATCCTGGATTGCCCGTGGCGAATGCCGGTGAGATCGCCCCAAAGGTACCCGGGATCGACAAAGCCACAGTGCGACAGCGACTGGAGATTCATCGTACGTTGCCCCAGTGTGCTCGCTGTCACAATAAGATTGACCCACTCGGATTCGCGCTGGAGAACTTCAACGCGTGCGGCGAATTCCGTGAACGAGAAGGCCACGGTTACAAAGGTCGCATCGAGCGAAACGATCCGATCATCGATGCCTCGTCGCAACTGCCTGACGGAACAAAGATTACGGGCGTCAGCAGCCTGCAGGATGCATTGGTGGCTCGGGAAGATCTGTTTCTCAAATGTCTCGCGTCAAAGATGCTGACCTATGCACTGGGGCGCGAACTGGGCCTTGCCGATCAGAAGACCGTGACAAACGCAGTGCAGGACATGAAGGCCAACAGGAGAACTCTGAGATCATTGATTCATGCGGTTGTAAACTCGCCGCAGTTCAAGACGCACTGAATCCTGAAGCGTTTGTGCCGCGATTTCCCACATGGATGTTCGTTGGGCATTCTTGCCCGACACTCACTGGACGGGCGGAAATGGCCATCGCACTTCGGACTCAGCATCTGTCGTAATGATTGCTGAGGCACGCTGGCTGGTTAATCACCGCCGACAAAGATTACACTGCTTCCGCAACGCACAGCGAGAATTCCAGAGGAGGCCGATCATGCAAACGCGCGGGATGAACGTACAGGAGTACTTTCGACTGAGACCTGCAGCTTCAATGTGGGCGGTCAGCATATTCGCCGCCGTTGCGATGATCTCAAACACGGCGACGATGCGGACGGTCTCTGCTCAGGATGGCCCGATTATCACGGGCCTTGAACGTCAGCCGTTTGTCGCGGCGACTCGGCGATTAGTCGAAGCCATTGACTTTGCAGGAGCCCCACTATCAGCCGAAGTGATGGAGAAACTGCAGGCAGCGATGGTCTCCACAGACGATCGTGCGGCGATCGCAGACATCCAGAACGCTCTTGATCCGTTGTGCCTTGCGATTATCACGATCAACGCAGAAAGCCGCGTCAAAGTTGCGGAAGGCCCAGTAAAGAAAGAACTCATGCAGCAGGGATGGCGAGCGTTCCTGATCAAGGTGCATAACGAAGCCGGGATCAATCCTGTTTTGCAGGTCGAAAGTCCCAACGCTCTCCCGGTCTATCAACAGGGCAAAGGGTCTCGCGAGGAACCTCGGACTAAGGAGAAGCTGGTCAATCCGGAAGATGTCCCCGATCGATTTCTCGACATGACCATGGTGCAGCGTGAACCACTGAAGGAAAAACTCTCCGGGCTGCTGGTCGAGTATCGAATTCTGCTGCTCTACAGTCGAGACGCGGGCGATCGTGAAGCAACGTTATCATTCAACATTGGCGCGGGGACTCAGGATTTGGGCTTTCGCAGTGAAGTTCCGATTCTCTTTGACAGTCAGCCTGCGACAAAGGTCACGCTTGGAATCCGAGATGTCGACGGTGAACCGACCACCGCGAATTTCGTGATTCGCGACACAAAGGGCCGAGTTTACCCGTTGCCTTCGCGGCGATTGTCTCCCGATTTCTTCTTTCACGATCAGGTGTATCGGACCGATGGTGAGTCGGTGATGCTGCCGCCTGGCGAATACTCTTTCGTCGTGAATCGAGGTCCGGAGTACCTGCCGCAACGCATGAATGTGACAGTCCCAAACACTGCAGAACATATTGTCGATGTGAATCTCAAACGCTGGATCCATGTGGCCAAACGGGGCTGGTTCTCCGGGGATCATCATGTGCATGCCGCTGGCTGCGGACACTACGACAGTCCAACAGAAGGTGTTGGTCCAGAAGCCATGATGCGACACATTCTGGGTGAAGACCTGAACGTCGGCTGCGTCCTGAGCTGGGGGCCATGCTGGTATACTCAGAAGCAGCACTTCAACGGCCAGGTGTCGGCACTTTCAACACGTGATTATCTGATGCGATATGACGTTGAAGTCAGCGGCTTTCCCTCGTCGCACGCGGGACATCTTTGCCTGTTAAAGCTGACCGAGGACGATTATCCCGGGACGACTCGACTGGAGCAGTGGCCAAGCTGGACGTTGCCGGTTCTGCAGTGGGGAAAAGATCAAGGCGGAGTTGTCGGTTACAGCCACAGCGGCTGGGGACTTGCACTGCCGGATGTGATGCCGGATGGAAGTCGCGAATTTCATGGTCGGCCGTGGGGCGGTGCTCCGCAGGGTTGGCAGGGCAAAGCCGCGACGAAACTTCCCGACTACGC
>CANHVD010000728.1 GCA_947463775.1 Planctomycetaceae bacterium
CAGTGGCCACCGTGAGGAAATCCGATGACCGTGCTGGCTTTTACGCCGGAGCCTTTCAGAATCTCCGCACAGCGTTTCAGATAATGCGGCTGGATACAAACACTGCCCGCCTGGTAGACGACTGCCATGCGACAGCCAGCTTCGAAGTCAGCAAAGGTCAGGGATGGCTTGAGCAATGAATGATCAATCATCCGGGAGATTTGTTCGTACGTATATTCCATGAAGAACCGCTTTCAAGCACGTCATTAAGGGAAAACAAAGCTGGGGCGTGTTCTAAGTCCTCTGGGCGTTATTGACCAGTCCAGCCATGAGACTTGCCGACTTTTCATGGCTCTGATGGCATGCGACGGGACAACGCCCTCACGATGAAAACCCAGCGTAACGTCTCGAGACGAACAACACTGGATTCCGCACCGACGGAGGACATGCATTCAGATTCCGGGCTGCATGTCTCAGCAAGCGTCACTCACGGCAGACTGTAAGCTCAGCCAGTCGTCTCAACGACGTCCTCGTTCTTCTTCAGCATTTCCAAAAACGCGGTTCGCATGCGTTCGACGGCAACGTTCAATGGACCGGACAGCGTTGCTCCGGAGGCGAGTTTGTGTCCGCCTCCCGAAAACTGCTCGGCCAGCGAGGCGACGTCGTGAGGATATCGGCAACGGAGGCTGAACTTGATTTGCGAGGTCTGCAGTTCGACTGCAATGAACGCAGCTTCGGAACCGGCCACAGTGAGGCACTGATTGACCAGACCTTCTGTGTCGGAAGGAACCGCACCGGTCTCTGACATATCCTTCGCGTCGACCTGAACCCAGACCAAACGTCCGTCGGCCTCAGATTGAGTTCTCCCGAGAACTCGCCCACCCAGCCGAACTCTGGACAGCGACGACTGTTCATGCACCAGATTGAACACGTAGTGAGGCGATGCCCCCCGATCAATCAGGGCCGCACTGATGCGCATGGTCCGGGACGTCGTGGAAGGAAATCGGAACCAACCGGTGTCCGTAGCGATCGCCGCATAGAGCCAGTTCGCAGTGTCTTCATCGAATTCAATGCCAAACGCTGCAGCCGCTTCACAAATCAATTCGCCAGTCGCCGCAGCGGTCACATCCTTCAGTTCAATCGCGCCCATTTCGTCGGAGCTGACGTGGTGGTCGATAACGACTCGTTTGGCAGGCGACGCTTGAATCACGTCGGCCATATTGCCCAACTGCTGCCAGGCACTCGTGTCAACAATGACGACCACATCTGTCTTTGGGACATTAGCTTTGGTGACCGTATCGTTAAGTTTCAAAATCACGCCGGGCGGATTCATGAAACTGAGGTTCGCAGGCGGAGCTGACGCATTAATGATGGAAACTTTCTTCCCCAGGGCCAGCAGGATTGCTCGCAGCCCCAGTTCAGAACCCAACGCATCAGCATCAGGGCGGACATGACTCGTGATCAGGAATGAATCATTCTCGTCAATCACTTTCTTCAAAATCGTCCAGTCCATCGCCGGCACAGATGCTCACCTTGCAGAGGTTCCATTTCGTCAGAAAACCCATTTCAAACGGGTCGGCACGGATGGTCGAACAATCTTGCAGCTCTTGCAAGTCCGCAGGGAGCCGGTTTTCTGAAACATGAACGCGACAAAGCCTGCAGAATGCACAATCCTACCCGTCGACACAGCATTTCGTGCTCGGGCTCCGCGCTGCTCTGCAATCCGTGTTTCGGCCTATGACAGGCCCCTGCAAACGTCCGCCTCAAGCAGAAAATCATCGCCGCATGCCTGCACTCGGAAAGCAGTCAGATTGGCTGTTCCGGGTATGGATGGTAACCCCACGCCACCCACAGGCGACAAAGCTGTTTCGCCGCCAATCAGTTTGGGGGCTACAAAAGCGTGGACTTCATCGATCAATTCCCCGTCAAAGAAGGCTCCGAATAGCCCAGGGCCGGCTTCGAGCATGACGTTGGTACATCGACGGCGGCCAAGCTCCTGGAGGACTTCCCCCAGATCCACCGAACCTTCGCCGCTCGTTTCGAAAACCTCGACACCCAGATCACTCAGCCGACTTTTTCCGGCATCGCTACAGCGTCGCGACACGCAGACCAGAACGGGTGCCTGGCTAATTGTTTTCACCAGCTTGCGATCCGCCGTTACGCTTTCCCCGGTCGAATCAATGACAAGTCGCAGAGCAGTTCTCGCCCCAGCCGGGCGAGCTGTCAGCAACGGATCATCCGCACGGACGGTTCCTGATCCCGTGATAATCGCGTCAACGCGGCCTCGAAGTTGATGAACCCAGGCGCGCGACTGTTCACACGAGATCCACTGAGAATGCCCGGTACTTGTGGCAATGCGCCCGTCCAGGGTCATCGCCCATTTCGCATGCACCCAGGGACGTTGCTTAATCATCAGCATCTCAAACGGTGCGATGAGTCGCCGAGCTTCGACTTCGCAAATCCCAACTTCGACGGGAATCCCGGCCGCTCGAATCCTTTGGATCCCTTGTCCGGCCACATGCGGAGCCGGATCCTGACACCCCACGACGACTCGCCGAAACCCGGCCGCGATGACCGCGTCGGCACATGGCGGCGTCTTGCCGAAATGACTGCAGGGTTCCAAAGTCACGAACAGGTCTGCGCCACGAGTCGCCTTGCCCGCCAGACGAATGGCGTTGATCTCCGCGTGAGCTTCCCCGAACTTTTGATGGTAACCTTCAGCGATCAGGTTTCTTTCGCCATCGACGATCACCGCGCCGACCATGGGATTGGGCTCGACAAGGCCGTGACCTGTCCGCGCAATCCGGATCGCTCGCTGCATTACGTCAATGTCAGTGGAGAACATAGGGTCTCTTTGCGAAGGTTATCGTTCGGGACTCGTCGGCGAATCTGGTTTAAGCAATGCTGGTTTAACGGCAAGCCGCAGTCGTCGGTGTTCGTTCTCTCCTCGCTTGGCAGCATTCAGCCCAAAACAAAACGCAGTCGCCTGCGGCTTGCCGTTAAACGAAGAGAATCAAACTTCGCCGCAACATCACTCGCCATCACTGATCCAGTCGCCGCGTCAACGCAATGCGTTTGCGATCAGCTTCGACTTGGACAACTTTGACTTTCACGATATCCCCAACCGAAACAACTTCCGATGGATCGCGAACAAAATGATTGGCCAGTTGAGAAATGTGAATCAGCCCATCCTGATGAACACCAATGTCCACGAATGCTCCGAACTTCGTCACATTCGTCACCACACCTTCCAGCACCATCCCAACGGCCAGATCAGCGATCTCACTGACCGTCTCTGAAAACTGCGCCGCTTTGAATTCGCTGCGAGGATCTCGCCCCGGGCGAGCCAGCTCCGCCACCACGTCGCGGACAGTAAATTCACCCGCCTCCGCAGAAACAAACTCGGCTGTCTTGATCTGTGCGACGAGCGTTGGATTGCCCACCAGAGCTTTCGCGTCAGTTCCCAGTTTCTGAGCCATCTTGCGGACCAGAGGGTACTGTTCCGGATGCACGGCAGAATTATCCAGCGGCTGCGA
>CANHVD010000729.1 GCA_947463775.1 Planctomycetaceae bacterium
CTGGATGTGTTTGAAACAGAACCATTGCCACTCAGCAGTCCGTTGATCGGAATGTCGAATGTGTTGCTGGCCGGTCATGTGGCCGGGCTCGACAACGAATCACACGATGCTACCTGGGCTCTGGGAGCAGAGATCATTCTGAAGCTGCATCAGGGCGAATGGCCGGCTGACTGTATTCAGAATCTGAAGAGCAAGACCGGCTGGAAGTGGTAGGTTCTTGTTGAGGCGTGAGCCCTCTGTTTATCGCTATGCGGCAGCCCTGCGGCGGGCGAATTTGCTGCGGATATCCAGGACGGCGTCGATCACATCGGCGACGTCCTGATCCGACATCGAAGGCGACAGCGGCAGGCTGAGCATATTCTGAAATGCCCCGTGCGCCACCGGAAAATCGTCTGGATGGTAGTTGTACTTGTCGCGATAGTATGAGTGCATGTGGATCGGGATGAAATGAACCGAGGTGCCGATTCTTCGCGCGGTCATCTCTTCGATAAACTGATTGCGGTTAATGGTCAGTTCGGAAGATCTCAGTCGCAGCACATACAGGTGCCATGCGTTCGTGACATGGTCGCGAGTCGTCGGCGTCAAAAATGGGGCATGGTTCCGGAACGCCGAGTTGTAAGCCTGCACAATGTCCCGACGACGGGCCTGCATCCGATCGAAACGCCGAAGCTGTTGCAGTCCCAATGCCGCCTGCAGATCCGTCATGTTGTATTTGAATCCTGGCTCCACGATGTCGTAGGCCCATTTGCCACCGGCCGAGTACCGGCTCCAGGCTTCGCGATTCATTCCATGCAGGCTGAAGATGCGAGCCCTCTCGAGAAGTTCAGCAGATCCTGTCAGCATTCCTCCTTCACCCGTTGTCAGATTCTTTGTCGCATAGAAGCTGAACGCGGTAAGGTTTGAGCCAGCGCCGATGGGTTGGCCATCGAACGCCGCACCAATGGCGTGTGCCGCATCCTCAATCAGGTGCAGGCCGTACTGATCGCAGATGGATCTCAGGGCGTGCAGTTCAACAGGGTGACCCGCATAGTGAACTGCGATAACAGCTTTGGTCTTCGGAGTGATGGCCTGCTCAACGGCGTCCGGCTGAAGATTCAATGTATCGGGTTCTACGTCCACGAGCACTGGCGTGGCACCGACGTGTTCAATCACGTTTACAGAAGCCGCAAATGTCATGGGCGTTGTGATCACTTCGTCGCCCGGGCCGATATTGAGGACCTTGAGAGCGATATGCAGTCCGGCGGTGCAGGAGTTCAATGACAGCGCGGCAGGGGATCCGAATGCCTGGCAAAAGTCCTGCTCGAATTGCCGAGTTCTGGGCCCGGACGTGAGCCAACCCGACTTCAATGCTTCGACAACTTCGTCAATTTCTTCTGCGCCAATAAGCGGAAGTGAAAAGGAAAGGAATGTGTCACGCATTGGTGACCTCCGGTTGTCGGGATTCTGGAAGCGAATTGAAAGGCTCCGTGTAGTTGTTTTGGGGAATTGCCGCCAGAGGAATGCTCGAGAAGTCTCAGGGAGGCAGAGCTTGCTTGGGCCTTCCAGACGGTGGCCTGAGTCCTGTATCGCCAGACGCAGGTGGTGTGAGCACAGAGGATCGTCGCAGTCGGATTGGCAGTAAGTATGAACAATCGGCAAAAACTGCCGAAACCTTGATAGCCTCGGCTGTTTGCGCAGATTGCCGTGACTTCCTTGTGTGCACAAACGGTGTCGTCGTATCTCTAAGTTGAGCTTGGCTGGGATTGGGTGTTGTCTTCTGAGTTCGGGACGAAATCATGTGATGACTTCTGCTGCGCGGTTCATGGAAGAGCTGACGTCAGTTGGTTTGGGATGTCTGAAGAAGATCATGAGCGACCAGCGGGTCAGATGTTTTGACCCACCGACGAAGACCGTCGCCAGCTCGATCTCAACGGATGTCTCCTGATCAGTGACTGAAACCATGAGACGAATAATCTGTTGTAAAGCGATGTTTTGCTGTTTGTCGCTTCTCGCGCTGGTGCCTGCTGATGTCATGTCGCAGGAACCGGCACGACCAGTGACTCCGGCGACGGAAACCAGTCGACGAAACACAGCGGTGACACTCAACTACTGTCGTGCCGCGCTGCATCGAATTCGCCGCGCGCCTTCAAAGCAGGTTCTGCTGGAAGAGCAGCAGCGCATTCTGAACAATCTGGACCTCAACCAGATTGATGATCCGGAAGTGATCAGTCTTTACCGATCCATTCTGGACGAAATCGGTCAGGTGGAAATCAGTGACCGTGAGCGAGTTGTTATTGGCGAACAATTCCACCGAGGCGTCCAGCGTAAATTGGGGACGGACTTCTTCGTGATCGGAGCGCAGGCGGCGACGGGGCAGGTTGGTTCCGTTATCCAGTCCGGCGCGAACAGCTGGTGGGATTATCGCTCAACTCAGATCAAACGTGACTCTGATCTTTGGCAGGTCGAGAAAACTCAGTTCACGACGTTGATGACACGATCGTCGACGTTCCTGGATAGTTTCTGGAAGCTCAGCCGAAAGAATGAGATTCCCGACAAATGGTTGCTGCGCGATCAGGATCTGGATCAACTGACGGAGACACTGGAGGAGCAGGATCCGGAGCGTCGGCTCCGCATGCTGGCGCGGTCTGAGCGATTTATGGAATGCTATCCTCCATACTGGTACTACGTTGCCAGAACGCAGCAGCAACTTGGCCGTAATCAGGATGCGGTGCGAACCTTTGAACGTCTGACGGAGATTGGTCATGGCCATTTTCGTCAGGACGATATGCTCGCCAGCAGCATGGCCAATATGGCGCTGATTCAGGAAAGTGAACGAGATCCCGAGGCTCCCCGGACTGCTGCCAGAGCCTTCGATTATTCGACACGCAACTGGGAGGCCAACCTCGTCTGTGCATGGGTTCTGGGGCGACACGGCGAGTATCGCGACGCAGAAGATCTGATCCTTTGCAACATGGATGATGAACTGGAAACGGATCAAAGCACAGTGGCGCTGGTTTCGCTGTACTTCCATTCTGCCGACAAAAGCAAGCTGAAGAATCTGCTGGAAGACGAAAGAGTTGTTCGCCGTATTCCAATTCCGGGGCTATTGCTTTGTGCGCGACTGCTGGGGCCCGAGGATTTGCCGCGCGGGGCAGAGACCTATCTGGCTTCGACGTTAACGGCTGTTCCACGGTCATCCGGACGGATGAATGCGATCTCTGTCGCGGCGGCTCGAGGATGGAAGCTGAATGATGCGGAAGCTCTGATCTCCGATGGTTCGCATACGTTTCAGTATGCCGGACATCGTGCGATTGAGGAGGGGCTGGAAGTCAGCTTTACGCCTTCGCTCGATTCAAAGTCATCGGGTGAGCTTGGCACAACACTGAAGATGACGCTGCGTTATCCTGCAACGCCTCCGATTCAGATCGTGTTGACTCGTGAGACCCGGGATGAAGTCGCGGTGAACGACCAGCGAGGTTCTGGTCGATTTCCTCTGTTTGGAGGTTCTCTGACGGGTTCATCACGATCACGGGA
>CANHVD010000730.1 GCA_947463775.1 Planctomycetaceae bacterium
TACTTTGCCAGCCCTGCAGGATTGATCGGCTGCCTGAATGCAGAAACCGGCAATGTGATCTGGTCGCTGGAAATTGCGAAAACGTTTGGCGGTGAACTCACCGGCTTTGGCTATGCCTGCTCACCAACATTGGTCGATGGCCTGGTGATTCTGCCTGTCGGTTGCCCCAATGCCGGCATGGTTGCTTTGGATGCAAAAACCGGCGTAGTGCGATGGCAGGCCGGAAACTATGCATCCAGCTATGCGCCTGCTTATCCGATCTCTTTTCAGGGACGTGATCTGGTTCTGGGATACGGGGAGAACTCTCTTGTCTGCCATGATCGAGAGACGGGGCAAATCCTGTGGCAGCATAAACTTTCTGAAGGCTACGACGAACATTCCTCATGGCCACTCTATCAGGAGCCTTATCTGTGGATTTCCAGTCCATTTAAAGCCGGGGCCGAGCTTCTGGAATTGTCTGCTCAGCCGAAGCCCGCGGTTCGCTCTGTGATGAAACAGCGGCTGATCTCCAACGATATCTTCCCCAGCGTTTTGGTGGAGGATTCCGTGTATGGATTTGACGTGCTTGAACCACAGGCAAAAACTCATCGTTCTACGCGCGGCATTTTTCGATGTATTGACCTGATGACAGGAGACGAACGATGGTCCGTCGGAGATGGACGACCAATCCGCAATTATGACGCGAAAACAAAGAGTGCCAGCGTCGAAGCATCAAAGCCCATGATCGGACATGCAACTGTCATCGTGGCCGACAATAAACTGATCCTGTTCAACGACCTGGGCGAACTGATTCTGGCTCGTGCGACGCCGGAACGATACGACGAACTGGGACGTGTTTCCGTTCTGGCCGGAGAAATCTGCTGGACCCAGCCTGCACTGTCTCAGGGACGTTTGTTTGTTCGCAATCACAGCCGAGCAGCCTGCATGTATCTTGGGCTACCGGAGTCGCTGGATGCGGAACTGCAACGCTCGGCCACAACAGCAGCATCAATTCCGCAGTCCGAATACTTTGACTTGGCGGCCATTATTCTTGGGGTCGAGCCCGAGTATGCGTTTGATCTTCCTTCACCGGAATGGCTCAAAAAATGGTATCAGGTGTGTCTCGTTGGAATCATCGGCGGGTGCTTCGCGTTTATCCTGATGACCATGGTGTTTCCCTCTGTCCGCCGACTCTCGCCGGAAACACGTGAGACGACTGGCTGGTCTCTCGTCTTCTTGATGGGTGCTTTGGGAACAACATTTCTCAGCCCGCGAATGAACGACTTTATCTTCACGTGGCCCGTCTGCCTGTTCGCTGCGTTTCAGCACCTGATGGACAGAATTGTTGTTCGAAGAGGTGAGCTCAATGATTCGGATCAGAGTCATTCAGCTCAAACTCGCCAATCGCGATGGCAATCGAGACTCGCGTGTTTAGTTTTTCTTAGTGTATGCCTTTTGTATTTTCTCGCCTGTCGCCGATTGAGCCTTGTGTTTGAATGGGTTTTCCTTGGCGGCTTTGCCGCTGCAATCCCCTTTTCGCTGACAGGCAAGATTTTGTTTCGTCAGAGGCGTTGGCACCGGGTCTGGAAAGCACTCTGCGTGGCGACTTCATTCACTGCCTTCTTCTGGTCGTCAGTCGCGTTCCTCCACATGCGTGTCCGCTGAGCAAATCTGTTTCTGCCTGTGGCTGGGCATGTGTCGAGTGTGGGATTCGAATAGAGTAGCGGTTCAGCAGCGCAGGGCCGGTTCCTGCTGGCGAATTGACGCCCCCTCGAAACGGGCCGACAATCAAAAGATTCCGGCCGGTTGAAACCGGCTCGACAAGAAGTGTTACTCCGTCAAATCTTCTCCAAACAGGTTCAACATGAAGATCAAACTTTGCTTTTGCCTGATGGCTTGTCTGTTCGCAGATCGTGGCAATCAATTACGGGCCGACGAAGCGATGTGGAAGGCCGGAGTTGCCAAAGTAGTGGTGACACCCGAAACATCAATGTGGATGGCCGGTTATGCATCTCGCAACAAACCGTCCGAAGGCAAGGTCCATGATCTTCACGTCAAGGCCCTGGCTCTTGAAGATCAGGATGAGCATCGCATGGTCATTGTGACGGCAGATCTGATCAGCATACCTCGAGACCTTCGCAACTGGTTACAGGATGAGTGTCAAAAGAAGTATTCCCTGAGCCCTGATTCACTCCTGCTGAATGCCTCCCATACCCACTGCGGCCCGGAACTCCGTTCCAGCAAAGTTTCCCTTTACGGCGCCGCAGCTGAACAGGTTTCACATACAGAGAATTACTACAACAACCTCAAGCAACAAATCCTGGAGTTGGTGGGCACCGCACTGCAGAACCTTCAGCCAGCCAAAGTCGGCTACACCCACGGCCGAGCAGGATTCGCCATGAATCGACGGCTTCCGACAGAAACAGAACCACGTAACGCTCCTTATCCGGACGGCCCTGTGGATCATGATGTTCCCATCCTGAAGGTTGAATCGGAAGCAGGCGAACTGAAAGCACTGCTGTTTGGATACGCCTGCCACAATACAACGCTCAGCTTCTATCAGTTCTGCGGAGACTACGCCGGGTTCGCTCAGTACGATCTCGAAACCGCCTTTCCCGGCGCGGTGGCCATGTTTATGACCGGCTGCGGCGGTGATCAAAATCCCCAACCGCGCGGTGAACTTGCTCTGGCTGAACACCACGGCAGTACTCTTGCCATCGCAGTCAAGGCTGGACTTCTCGGACCAATTCGTCCTGTCCGGGGAACCATTCGATCAGCTATCGAACCTGTTGAGCTGGAATTCGCCACGCCGCCAAACCGTGACGAACTGGAAGCTCTGCAGAAATCTACTGTCGAGTATTCTCAGCGGCGAGCCAACGCCTTGCTTCAGCAACTCGATGAGCGAGGCCGAATTCCGACCGACTATCAGTATCTTGTGCAGGTCGTCCGCCTCGGAGATCAAGCGACAATGGTCGCTCTCTCTGGTGAAGTGGTTGTTGACTACTCCCTGCGACTCAAACAGGAGTTAAAGGGAGACGCCGCTGTCTGGGTTGCCGGATACAGTAATGATGTGTTCGGCTACGTGCCTTCACTACGAATTCTCAAAGAGGGCGGATACGAAGGCGGCGGAGCCATGCAGTTCACAACATTGCCCGGCCCGTTCGCCGAATCTGTGGAATCCCGGATCGTCGACAAAGTTCACCAGCTGATGAAGAAAACGGAAAAAATGACAGACGAAAAATAGCCGTCGACAAAGATATTTCTTCTTCCGTTTCCTGGCGTACACTTTGCGTCCGGGAAATCATTGCCTGGAATCCTGTCATAGCCAAACCTCCCGCATAAGGTCTCCCATGTCTTCACGAATCTTTCTGGCTCTGTTCTTCTTCACGACCGCTTCCACTACGTTCGCACAGGAGACTGAATGGAAGATGGTCTGGAACGATGAATTCGATGGCCCGAAGCTGGACTACAGCAAATGGGAGATCGAAGTGAACGCATTCGGTGGCGGGAATAATGAACTCCAGATTTACA
>CANHVD010000731.1 GCA_947463775.1 Planctomycetaceae bacterium
AACAGACCTTCGCTGCCAGCCGGAGCGGTCGCCGCCTGTTCTGTAATGAGTTCATAGGGATCAACTTTGCGTTTCTTTGCGGCTGCAATCTCTTCCTGACATAGTTGATTGCGAAACCACTGCAGGCTTCCACCCGCAGACAGCACACACCCCATCACATGCCACTTCCCTCGCACGGCATGACAGAAGGTGTGAACTCGCCCCAGCGGATCGACCTGAACTTCTTCGCTGTGAGCAAACACAACTCCACTTGTTCCCATAGTGGCAGAAATCACGCCACTGCCCACAATTCCGTTACCAATCGCACTGGCAGCCTGGTCACCTCCGCCACCTACAACAGGAGTTCCCGGCCGCAGGCCCATTTCCTTAGCGGCCGAATCGGACAACACTCCGGTGACATCTTCCGATTCATAAACTTTTGGAAACAGTTTCGCATCCAGATCCAGCTTGTGCAGAAGCTCCTTCGACCAGTTGCGGTTTACCACGTCCAGCAGCAAAGTTCCTGAAGCATCACTGACTTCAGTCGCGAAATCGCCAGTCATCCGAAAACGCACATAGTCCTTGGGCAGGAGGACCTGAACTGTCTTGTCGAAGTTCTTCTTTTCCTTATTCCGCAGCCACAGGATCTTGGGAGCTGTGAAACCCGTCAACGCGGGATTCGCCACCATATGGATCAGCTTTTCGCGTCCACCGGCCAGCTTTTCGATCTCCGCACATTCAGCGGCCGTTCGCTGATCATTCCACAGCAGAGCAGGGCGGATGACGTTTCCGGACTTATCAAGAAACACACTGCCATGCATCTGACCGCTGAGCCCGATTCCGCCGACATCGGCCGCTTTCAGCTTGGCCGCCTTCATCACCTTTTTCACGGAATTAACCGACGCTGTCCACCAGTCACCCGGAGCCTGCTCCGACCAGCCAGGCTTGGGATTGCTCAATGGGTATTCTTCCATCGCCGAAGCCAGGATCTTGCCCTTTTCGTTGATGGCCAGAGTCTTTGTACCGCTGGTTCCGATATCGATGCCAAGGAAGACGGGCATGAAGAATTGCTCCAGGAATAAATAGTGAGACAGGACAGGGTCAGGAATTTTTCTTTTAAAATAACACGGCAACAACTGATGACGTTGACTGCTCTTTCTGATTCTCAGAATACAGGATCGAGAGTTTTCGCAACGTGTTTAGCGAGGGAGTATAGTCAGGTGTGAACTATTGAAAAACGATCCACGCTGCAAAAGAGCATTCCCTGATTCGCCAGAACAGGTCTAAACGTCACCAAGGTTGCGGAACATGATCGTTTCGAAGGTCTCAGCTCTGTTGGATTCTTTCAACAGCAAGATCTGCAGGCAAAGCACTGGCGTTGCGAAACAATTCCTCCGTCAGACCGACGCAGAATTGAGGCCGAGATGACTATCCAGCCGTATCAAGCAAGCCAAGAACATGTTCGAGTTCCGCCCAGGAGGAATCGACACGCTGCTGATCCTCTTCGCAACCTCCGTACTGTTGCAGGTTCCCCCGAACCTGCACGACAAGACGACAGATGTTATCGAGAATCGGTTTCACAAACTTCACGTTGTCGGGCTCAAGCTGCGCGATGATGCAATGGGCGAGAACCCTCACAGCTTCAGCTTCGTCGTCAAACCTCGGATCAATCTGCACTTCGTAAATGTATCGTTCCATGACAGAGAAGTAGTACGCGAATGCGACACCTCCCATGAACATGAAGTCTTCCTGGTAAAATTGAGGGTGCTGCCAGAATTTGATGCAGGCTTCTTCAACGGTCAGTCCACCGAACATCTCCCAGGCATGATTGCCATCCAGACAACAGCCGGTGGGATCAAAGTCTTTCTGAGTCGGAAGGCCCACGATGTCACCCGTTTTCGACATGACAATCTCGTCAATATATTTCACTTGCCAAAATTCTGAGACGCTTTCCCACCTCAACCCACGAGCCAAAAGCTCGCCACACTTAAAGCTCGCCAGCGGTTGAATCTGCCTGACAAAGGCACGACTTTCAGCTGCTGTCTCGTCGAGATGCGAAACCGGCAACGCAATACGACCGCCCAAGACTGGTCTCATCTTCTTTGATATATCGAATTGGTAATGTCCTGTCAGCGCTGCCGTGCAGTTGAAACAATGGATCGGCTGTGAAATCCGAAGCTGGCTGCCAATCAACAAAAAGTCGCGATCACGGTCAAAAAAGGGGGATGAAGCCCACGCCAGGATGGAAACCGGCCCGGCAGACTTTCGGGCGACTCGCAGAAATTCCTGAAGAGTCCGCCAGTCCTGGCCTGAGGAAGATCGAAATGTGCAGATTTGTCTCGTAAACTCCGCACACCTGAACAGAGGCCGCGATACCCAGGGTTGCGTACTCTGTCTTTCCGAACCTGGCCGAACGATTGAGTCCCGATGAATCTGTTGCTTGCGGATCTTTCTCTGAATTCTCTGCCAACGCTTTGGCTGACCCTCGCCGAAACAGCAACTGCGGCCGACGCGGCAGGTCTGAATCCCCTGAAGGGCCCAGTCGAATATGTGGCAACCTTTCTCTTTGCCCTGGCCATTCTGCATACCTTCGTTGTGAAGCAGTTTGCGAAACTTGCTCACAAGTATCCGGAAGGCTCCATCATGGAGAACCTGCTCCATTTCCTCGCGGAAACGGAAATCGTCTTCGGGATCTGGGCGGCGGTGTTGTTCTTCGCCATCGTCGTCATGAAGTTTTCGATCCATGCAGCCGTGGAATACATAGAAAGCCTCAACTACACCGAACCGAAGTTTGTACTTGTGGTGATGGTGGTGGCTGCAACACGGCCAGTGGTCAATCTTGCAGAAACGATCATCCTGTTTATCGCTCGATTGTTGCCGCTGAAAGAGACGGTTTCATTCTATATCGCCGCACTTTCCCTTGGAGCGTTGTTTGGTTCGTTTATTACCGAGCCAGCCGCAATGACGCTTCTCGCATTGCTGCTGAAACGTCGCTACTTTGACAAATCCATCAGCAAATCACTGGCCTATGCCACAATCGGCTTATTGTTCGTCAACGTTTCGATTGGTGGAACGCTGACCCACTTCGCGGCACCTCCGGTCCTGATGGTTGCCGGCAAATGGGGCTGGGGAACATGGCATATGGCTTCCCAATTCGGCTGGCGAGCCGCTGCAAGTTGTTTGTGTTCGACCATACTTGTCGTCTTGTGCTTCTGGAAGCAATTGAATGCTGTTGAAGCCGATACGACTGAACAACAAAAAGTACCTGGCTGGTTGACGGCAACGCACTTGGTATTTCTGGCTCTCGTGGTGGCCTTTGCTCACCATCCGGACGTGTTTTTCGGGGTCTTTATGATGTTTTTGGGGTTGGTTACTGCGACGAAGGAGTATCAGGATCCTCTGAAACTCAAAGAAGGCCTGCTCGTCGGATTTTTCCTCGCAGGATTGGTCACGATGGGCTCGCTGCAGGAACATTGGCTGCGTCCGCTGATCGCCAACCCCAGCATGACCGGAGCCA
>CANHVD010000732.1 GCA_947463775.1 Planctomycetaceae bacterium
ACGACGACTCGATCCAACACCGTTCGCAGATGCAGAATTCTTGGTCCGTCGATGACTTTGTCGACTTCGATCTTCTTCTTCAGAATCGTCCGTGTCACGACTTCGTTCAGTTCGGCGCGATTCAGGAATGGGACCACGACCTTGAACATAAAACGGTCGAGCTGAGCTTCCGGCAGTGGGAACGTTCCTTCCTGTTCAATTGGATTCTGCGTCGCGAGTACAAAGAACGGAGGATCGAGGCGATAAGTATTGCCGCCGGTGGTGACGGTGCCTTCCTGCATCGTTTCCAGCAATGCGGACTGGGTTTTGGGTGTCGCACGGTTGATTTCGTCGGCCAGCAGAAGCTGAGTAAAGATCGGACCCTGACGGAATTCGAAGCGATACTTGCCCGCATCATCCGTCGTCATGATGTTCGTGCCGATAACGTCGGCTGGCATTAGGTCCGGAGTAAACTGGATGCGTTTGAAATCCAGTTTCAAAACCTGCGACAGAGCTTTCACCAGTTCGGTTTTTCCGAGTCCCGGAACGCCTTCCAGCAACACGTTGCCGCCACACAGCAGAGCGGTCAGCGTGGCTTCGACGACACGTTGCTGCCCCACGATGACTTTCCCCACAGCTTCACGGATCGCCTGAAACTCATTACGAAACTGATCGGCTTCAGCCTGAAGTTCTGCGGGACTCAGTTGCTCGGACATTGTTGGACTCGACTATGTAGATAGGAATTATTGATGAGTAATCAGAATAGGAGGAACGTAGGTCTTTGCGAAAGTGTTGCCTTACTTTTGATCGCCGCCCTGTTCGCGACGTTTCTTCATCGCCAGCAACCGCGATGTTGTGCCAGCGTCATCACCGGCTGGTGGTGCATCCGGCTTCGGCGCACTTGTTCCGGCCGTTCCTGATGATCCAGCTGCTGACGGCGTCGAAGACGAAGGAGCCTGGCGAGTTGGCATCGGGCGGCTGATCGTTGATTCCGGTCGTGGCCGAGCGGTTTCGGAGTCACGTTGATTGTTCAACGATGTGCGAACTTCTCCGGTCCGTTGCAGCAACGCGCCGATGGTGGCTGTGGATTCGCGTTTCTCTTTCCGAAACAATCGGCGAATCCAACTGAGGTCCATCTGAACTCGACGAATCGCCACATCCAGCGGCAACAGACATGCAAGCCCCATCAGAAACCAGTCAAAGATCGGTCGACTGCTGCGTTTAGGTTTTCGATTTCCGTAAATTGTTTTGGCCAGATCTTCGTAAGATTGCTCGGTCTCCAGTTCCGAACCGCCCGTCTTCTCTGCAATATCTCGCAGTACGATCGGATTCGCGCGAAACCGCAGATACTCGGGCGAGTATGACACGATAAAGCCGGCATACGCGGTTTCATTTCGAGTCCCGTCGGTTGCTCCGAGCATCACCTGATAACGCCCCTCGCCCTTGAGCGGCATACTGGTCTGATAGCGGCGAGGAGCAATCTGGCGGACCTGTTCCGACTTTTCAAAACCATTGGGCCCGGATACCGACACGGTCACATCCAGCAGTGTTTCGTCGGGATGGAAATCCTCAACGACCACCACGCCCTCATTGCCATTAACGTACGTGTAAACTCGCAAGAACTGTTCGCGTCGGGCGCGGCCGATGCGAGTGATCATCTGGTTGACCAGTTTCTGATACTGGTCCCAGCCGACCCAGTCTTTGCCCCAGCGCTCAGTCAGGTCCGACGTAAACGCTGCTGTCACGCCCAGACCGTACCGCCAGACGGCAAGAATCGGATCTGTCTCGGTTTCGCCCGCCTTTAATTCACTCTCTGTTGGAGGAGCGACCAGCACGACGGTCGCCCTTGGATCGTCGCGGGGCGTCGTGAGAACATAACCATGCAGCTGTGGTGAATCGGAAATCTCCTTGAGCATCGGATCGACGTTCGTCAGAACCGGGACGAAATCACGAACCTGCAGTTGGCTGCGTCGCAGAGTCTTCGCCTCTTTGATGAAGATCGATGGCAACTGATTAGGGTCGTTAGGATAGTAAAAACGCCCATTCGTCGCTTTAGCGATCTCTTCGAGGATGGTTACATCGCCGTTATGAGGAAACACTGCCACCGTCGACACCGACACCTGCGCATCCTGGAAATCTTTCACCAGAGCAGGTGGAGGCGGTGAGGCGTCGCCGTCGGAAATAATGATCATATGGCGGCTGGAGGCATCGGAGTCCTTGAGAGCCTTGAGACCCATCTCCATGGTTGTCGCAAACGTACCCATGTCGCCGATTGAGGCATTATTAATCAGCGGAACCAGTTCGGCATACTTTGAGGCCGGCGTGAGTTCGAAGATCCATTCATCACCGTTCATCGTCTGCGCCAATGCACCGACAAGGTCCTCCGAATTCAGAACCTGAATGGCTTTCTTGGTGATACGCTTGGCCCAACTGTTGCCCTGAGGAAACTCACAGGTATGCAGAATGATGGCCAAGGCCCCCTTGGGCAGAATTTTCTTGTTACTAATTTCCATGGAGATCGGCAAAGCGTCCGCGATCACCGATCCCTGCCAGCCACCGGGGCCGAAACTGTTTGGCCCGCCGACCATCATAAATCCGATGCCCAGATTGCGAATCGCATCGTGCATGGCCTGCATCTGATTCGACAGCATCGAGTCGGCCGCCACATCCGCGAAAATCACGGCGTCGTAAGGCATCAGCGAGAGTGGATCCAGCGGAAACTCCAGAGCACTCAACACATCAACCTGACGTTCGCCCTGTCGCAATGCCGTTTCCATCGGCTTCCACTCGGCCGGATTGCTTTGAGGATCCATGACCAGCAGAACTCGACCAGGACCATCCAGATACAGATAATTGCGAACGGAATTGTTCTCGCTGCGACTATCCTGATCGGGCGAAACTTCAATTCGCGCGGCGTATTCGTAGTAGCCGGGCTGATCGACTTTGATCGGAATAGAGTAACGACTCTTGCCCGCTTCGAATTCGACTTCCTGGCGAGCAATCGTGTTCTCGCCTTCCATCAGCACCAGAGTTCCTTTGCCCTTCGCCAGTGACGTCAGCACCACCGACGCTTCGTAGGTTTCGCCAAGCTTCACGAAGCGAGGCAAGTCCAGCCGTTCCAGCAGGACCTCGTGTTTGTAGTCGTACTCAATCGGAACAACGTCAACCTGGACATTCCGAGCCTGCAAATCATCCACGATATCTTTCAACTGGCCAACGGTTTCCGTACCGTCACTGACCAGCACGATTCGTCCCAGATGCTCCTCCGGCAACATCGCCGCGCTAAGAGCAAGCGACTGTTCGAGATTTGTTGCGTCCTGACTGACCTGTGAGTTGATGTACTTCTCGAACGGGAACGTTTCACGCGGCGGGTATTCAACAGCCGCCGTTCGCCCGAACACAACCATTCCGGCCTGGTCAGTCATTGGCTTCTGAGCGGCGGTGCCAGCAACCAGGTCAAACGCCTGATTGCGAGCTTCGTTGACGGAATCCGACATGTCGATGTTGTAGACGAC
>CANHVD010000733.1 GCA_947463775.1 Planctomycetaceae bacterium
AGCCAATTGTCTGGCTGAGAAGCCACATTTCAGCGGAGCGATAATGCAATGCTCACGATGACTGGACGATCAGTGCAACTGTGTGACAAGAGACCTCGTCGGGATTTCCTGACGGTCGGTTCACTGGCTCTTGGGGGATTGTCGTTGCCTCAATTGCTGCAGGCAGAAGATCGCGCCGGAGTGCGTTCGTCGCATAAGTCGGTGATCATGATTTATCTCACCGGTGGTCCACCGCATCTGGATATGGTTGATCTGAAGCCGGGTGCTCCGGCGGAGATTCGTGGTGAGTTTCAGCCGATCTCGACCAACGTTCCGGGCGTTCAGATTTCTGAGTTGATGCCGCGAGTGGCGTCGATGATGGACAAGTTCTCGATCATTCGATCGCTGGTTGGTGCCGAAGAACGTCACTCTTCTTTTCAGTGCGTGACGGGGCGCATGTTTCGTGCACAGCCTCTCGGTGGCTGGCCCGAGATTGGCTCCGTGTTGTCTCGTTTACGCGGGCCGGTGGATTCCGCTGTGCCGCCTGCCATCGATCTGTCGATGGCAATGGAACACCAGCCGTACAATTTGCCTGGCGCTGGATTTCTGGGAATGGCGCACACACCGTTCAAACCATCAGGCGATGCGCTGCAGAACATGGTGCTCAACGGGATCGACACCACGCGACTGGCGGATCGTGGATCACTGCTCGCGGGACTGGATCGGTTCCGCCGCGAAGCTGATCAGAGAGTAGGACTGCTGGACAACAGCTTTGCTCAGCAGGCCCTGGGGATTTTGAGTTCCAGTCGACTCGTAGAGGCTCTGGACCTGACTCGAGAAGATCCACAGGTTCGCGCGAGATATGGTCAGGATGATCCGAACTGTTTACCGTATTCGTCAAAGGGCTATCAGGCACACATGTCCAAGTTCCTGGCTGCTCGTCGACTTGTCGAAGCGGGTGCTCGCTGTGTGACCGTGGCCTTTGCGGACTTTGACTGGCACGGGGCAAATTTCGCCAACGGCCGAAAAGTAATTCCATTGCTCGATCAGGGCCTTGCCGCGCTGGTGAGCGATCTTCATGAACGAGGTCTGGACAAGGATGTGTCCGTCGTAGTCTGGGGCGAATTCAGCCGCACTCCGGTCATCAACAAAGACGCTGGCCGAGATCATTGGCCGAAGGTTACCTTTGCAATGCTGGCTGGTGGTGGGATGAGAGCAGGCCAGGTGATCGGCGAAACAAATCGACTGGGCGAAGAAGCCATTTCGCGGCCGATCGGATATTCCGAAGTGTTCGCCACGTTGTACCACAATCTGGGGATTGATCTCGGAAACACAACGATTCCCGATCTCACCGGTCGACCGATGTATCTCACGGAGACGCATGAGCCGATTCGGGAATTGGTTTAGCGGGAATCGCAGTGCGGTCGTTGGATATTGAGCATTCCAGTGTACTGTCAAGAATGTTCTCCTGGTTGTAGGCCGGACCGAACCAATGTTCCTGTTGAGCACATCCCGCAGACAATCGACGTCAATTCGCAAGTAGCGGAAAAAACCACAATGTCCGCTGACTTTCCTGAGGCCGTTTCATACTCTGCCCACCAACCTCAGCCAACTTTAACGCGATAGGAATCACGATTCATGGTCACCGACTCCCTGACAAACGCAAAGATGTATTACGGTCTCGGGGAGCGTATTGCGAAAGCTTTGCAGTATCTTCAGGAGCATGATGGGACCCGTTTACCGCTCGGAAAAACGCCCATCGATGGCGATCAGATTTTCGCACTGGTTCAGGACAACACGACCAAGCCAAAAGCGGAAGGTGTGTGGGAAGCGCATCGCAAATACATTGATGTGCAGTTTGTGGCGGCCGGCGTTGAGCAGATGGGATGGGCGAAAGTGGACACACTCACGGTTAAGAAGCCGTACGACGCTGATGCCGACTATGCTCTGTTCGACGGCCCCGGCGATTTCCTGACCGTACCGGCAGGAAGCTTTACGATCTTCTTCCCGCAAGATGGACACATCCCAGGGGTCGCGGTTAACGATCAACCGTCCGCAGTGCGAAAGATTGTGGTGAAGGTTGCTGTCGATTGAGGTAGCATCGGTACTGAGGGGCGGATTCCTGATTTGTTGGTGTCATATGGCCAAGACACCCTCAGGATTTCTTTCTCAGTCATGTGGACAAAATGATGGTTACAAAATGAAGAAGAGCAACGCATGAGGGCGCGTCTGACTGTGTTTTATCATTTTGTCTTTGATCATTTTGTCCCTAAAAAACAGTGATTGGTACGGGGCGGGAGTGTGACGCATAGTTGACCGGCCAAGACCCTCTCAGGTCTTCACTGAGGCTCAGGGATCTTTTCTCCAAACCAATTCACACCCTCTGAAGGTTTCCGGACAATTTCAGAATCCGCCCGGTACTGAGTTGCAAGCACCTGACAGAGGCACATCCAGATCAAAACAGCCCGGCGATCGGATCGCCGTGATAAATGTTGTGAGGACGATTGAGTTCGTCCTTCCAGACTGCGGTTCCGGGAATTCCAAGGGCGGAATAAATGGTGGCGGCCAGGTTTTCCGGCTGCTGAGCATCGAATGCGGGATACGCCCCGTTTTGGTCGGAAGCTCCGATCACGGTGCCACCACGAGTTCCGCCGCCAGCGACGAAAACCGTTTGCACAGCTCCCCAATGATCGCGTCCCGCTTTGGCTCCCGGACTGCGATTCTGAGCATTCACTTTGGGCGTACGGCCCATTTCACCAACCATAACGACGAGTGTCTCTTCCAGCATTCCGAGAGACTGCAGATCGTCGAGCAAAGCCGACATGCCTCGGTCAGTTGGCGGCAACAGGCAATCTCGCAGCAATGGAAAATTGTTGTCGTGAGTATCCCACGCTTCGTTATTGCCCAAGTTCACCTGAACCAGATTGACTCCGGCCTGAACCAATTGTCGAGCCATCAACAATGACCACCCGAACGCATTTCGACCGTAGCGATCCTGTGTCTCCGCGTCAGCATTTTGAACATCAAAGGCCTGCTGAACACCAGCATCCGTGAGCAGTGAAATGGCCGACTGTCGATGACGGTCAAATGATTCGATCGTCGCCGCCTGTTCAAGATCACGTCTCTGCAAGTCCAGCATCGAGCGCAGACTGTCGCGATCAGAGAGACGACTTCGGCTGAGTCCTTCCGGGAGACTTAGATTGGGCGATTGAAACTTCAGATCCTTGTTGCGTTCTCGCCCACGGACAAAATGAAATTCATAGTCCGGATACGCTCCATAGGATTTCGGATTATACGGAGACGCTTCGATAAACCATGGATCACGCTGATTTCCCATCAGGCCGCCGAACTGACCTGGCAGAGTTCTCCCGGTGTTATGAATGAGTCGCTCGGGAAGCACGACGGCCGGCGGTAGATTATTGATTCGCTTTGGGACAGCATCACCAACAATGGAAGCGATGGAAGGCCAGTCCGTCGACTGCGGCTTGACCGCACTATAATTCGGCGGCAT
>CANHVD010000734.1 GCA_947463775.1 Planctomycetaceae bacterium
GGCCGATGATTGGCGCGTGGAAGAAACATGGAGGATCACAAACGGCCGGCTTGTGCATTCTGTGCCGGCCTGTCTTGCGGAACTGAGAACACTTTGTCGACGCATCTCGGGGGGGCTTGCGGCCGGGCGACAAAACCAGATCGCTTCGACAGTTCTGCCAGCGATCCGGCAACGGTTTCGACAAGCTCAGACCGGTCGAGGAAAAGCCGCGCCGTACGCGTCTGGAAATCATGAAGCCGCCGAGATCTGGAGAATGCTGGGTTCTCTGGAGTTGCTGGAACAAAATGTCCGGCTGGAACTTGGCGAAATGATCGCTGACCTGATGAACCGAGCGGCCTTCGAACCCGTGCAGGCGGCACTGATCTGGGCACTGGGAAGAGTCGGGGGACGAGTGCCAGTTTATGGTCCGCTGAATCTGGTCTTACCGGTCTCGCGTGTTTCTGATTGGATTGAGCAATTGCTTCGGACCTCGGATCTGAATCAACCGGCCGTGCAACTTGCGATCATGCAATTGAGTCGTCGCACAGACGATCGTTTTCGCGACATCAGCACTAGTCTGCGTGATCGGATCATTAACAAGCTGAGCCCGACAAATATCTCAAAGCATCTTCTGCAGCTGGTCGCGGATGGCGGCGTGCTGGAAGGAGAAGAAGCCAGTTTGATTCTGGGTGAATCCCTGCCCGCTGGCCTGCGGTTGGCGTAACCCAGGAGCGTTATTGTTTAACGGCGAGATGAAGGCGGTCAGGCCCAGATGACTCCGTGGAATTATGCAAAATGAAAACTAAATTGCTGATCCTCTTGATGTTGTGCTTTCTGGTGGATGGCACGATGGCTGCAGAGCCGATCACATTGAAGCTTTGGCCCGACGGACCGCCGACGACCATGGTGCCGAAGTCTGAAGCAACCGTAAAACTCATTCAGTCTTACGGAGGAGCCATGCCGAACCGGATCACTGATGTGAGTGATCCAACCATCACGGTCTTTCGGCCCGAAAAGCCAAACGGTACATCGGTGATTGTGGCCCCCGGCGGCGGCTTTATGTTCTTGTCGTATGCTCACGAAGGAACAGACGTCTGCGAATGGCTCAACTCGCTGGGTGTCACCGCCGTGTTGTTGAAGTATCGAACGCCAACACGCGACGAGAAAGAAATGTTCGAATTGCCGGTGCAGGATGCCGAGCGAGCTCTGGGCCTTGTGAGGCATCACGCTGCTGAATGGAAACTCGACCCGAAGCGAGTCGGCCTGCTGGGTTTCTCCGCCGGGGCAAATCTCGCCGGCCATGTGTCATGGGATCGCGGTAGCCGGACCTATCCACAGCAACCCGATCTGGATGATCCACGCGGGCCTGACTTCCTTGTGTTCATCTATGGGGGCGGTTTCCTGAGCAATGACGATAAGTCAAAGTTTCGTGCCGATTTCAGCATCCCGGCCGACGCCCCACCGGTTTTTATGCTGGTCGCCCACGACGACAATGCGAACTCAATCGAAGCGGCAATGCTGTACCTCGAATACAAAAAGCGTGATCTGTCCGCCGAGCTCCAAATTTATGCCAAAGGCGGGCACGGATTCGGCATGCGGAAGGATGGCAAGCCTATCAACGAATGGCCTCAGCGCTGTGCGGAATGGATGACAAGCCTTGGGTTTCTTGACGCAAACTAAGTCTCGCCTGCATCAATCTTGCTGAGCGTAGTGCTTTGAAATGTTACGGTTCAGCGATAATCGCTTCCTGCCACAGTTCGTCAAAATAGCCGGCTCGAACCACCTCCTCGGGGAATGCCGAGGAGGTCGGTTGCCATTGCTCGGATCCCGGTGACATTTTCATGATGGCCCAGTCGCCGAGTCGTGGGAAGAGCAGATAATTGAACGCCGCAAACTCCTTTTCGTGGAACGTATGGCCGCTATTGATGACCAGATAGCGATTGGCAGCGAGCGGGCTGGCACAAATGAAAACGGGAGCGTGATCCGCAGCCGCATATTTTTCTCCGCAGAGATTTACGATATCGGGAGTCCAGTTCACCGGCAAATGTGGCAACGCCTTTGCAATCCAGGAATTGCTGCCGGGATCACCAAAAAGAATCAGGTGTTTGTCACGCACATCGGCTTCGGTGACATCGGTATCGTTTTTAACGGGAAGATCACCTCGCATGTAGCGAGCCCATTCATATTCGAAGCGTCGCAGACTGGCGGATGCCCAGGCACTCACTTCTGAGTTCCACGGTTTCCCGGTGCCACGCACACACAGAAACGGTGCGGAGAAGGCATCGTCAATTGGCCCCTGAAGACGAGGACGTTTTCCAGTCGATACCACATCGCTGCGAGCAACAAGGCATTGCCATTTGCCGTCCTTTTTAGCAATCATGAGTGCAGAATCGTGCTGCGGTATTGCAACCTCCATTCCCCCGATCCTTAGGCGTGCATTGGCGCTTTTCAGCATTGGCGGATGAATGGCAAATTGAGTGATGTTCGTCGGTTCATCGATGTCGATGCCGCCATCCTCTGCGACGTTCGCGATAAGCTCGGCGCGTTCGTAGTGCTGCTTCAGGGCCAAAACTTCGAGCCAGTGGCAACGATTGTACTTCAGTGTCCATGTTACAAAGCGAAGTTGTCGCGGTGCGTGGTCGAGTCCCTTCGCTGCGAACTCCCCGATGCGGCGCATTTGCTCACCATGGGTCATGGGGTCGATAACATGGCCAGTGCCTTGTGAGATCAGGTTGACGAATGGCAAATTCTCTTTCGCCAACGCTTCGCCCATGATGACGTGAGCCTGGAAGAACACGTCCTGGTCGCCGATGGCTGCTATGGTCGGAACGACAGCGGCATTCGCGGCGTAGTCCACTGAATCCAGCATGTGCAATCCCATTTCCTGGTGGGGAGGCAGCGGACCCACCTTGATGAATCCAGGAACCGGCGTCTCGGAAAAGCGGTGCGTGTCGACATAGCCGCAATACGGCCCAATCGCCACAAAACGGTCCGGATGCTTTAATCCCAGATGCCACGTCCCCGAAGCGCCCATTGACATGCCGCGAAGCACGATGCGGTCACGATCAATGTTATAGTTGCGACAGACGGCTTCAATGGCTTCAAAAACATCTGTTTCACCGGCCCAGCGGTAACAGTTCTCCACGCGACCGAGCGGATGAAGTTCGATAAAGTCAACGTCTGGCGCGGGCGTAGTATCTTCATCACCCACATCGAAACGCGAGCCGAATCGCAGCTCACTCATGCCGACGGGTTTGGAACTGCCATGCAGCACGACGTCGAGTCGCATGGGTTTTGTGGCGTCGTAGCTCTCCGGGATGATCACGCCATACGGTTGCACAGAACCATCAACGGCGGAGACAAAGCCACGCAGCACTTTGCCTTTCTTTGTTGTCCAATTTGTCGTGTTGGCTGCCAGTGCTTCGGCTCGTCGCGTGCCACTGGCGAGTGCTTTCTTCACCAGCAACTCATCGTTTGGCGCGAGTGGAGCGTCATATCGCAGCGCCC
>CANHVD010000735.1 GCA_947463775.1 Planctomycetaceae bacterium
CTTCAAAATGCTCCACCGCTTCGTGTTGTGCGTCGGTGAGATTTGAAGGCATTGGGATGTCTAAAGCAAAACAGAACGGTTCAAAGAATCAGATTGCTGAAGTGTACGCAGGCTGAACCAGATCGTCATCAGGGACGGCGTAGAATTTTTGGTGCTCAACTTGCCATTTCAGAAAGGCATAGGCCGTAGCACACCGAATTGCTGAAAAACGGTGTGCCTGCTTTCGCCAGGGCGAACTTGTCACACCCTACATGATGCCCACTTGGGACGAGCAGCGTGGTAGCCTGGAAGCCTTGCTTACTTCCCGTTTTTCAGAACGACCGTTCGCCACTGTGGCTGCTGGAGTTCGTGAATCTGCTTTTCGAGGTCCTGAATGAACGGATCGAACTTGGCAATATCCGCCGCGTTGTTTCCCTGCTCATGCTTTCGGAAACCGAACAGATACGTAATGTTCTGTGGTCGCCAGCGGTGGAAGTACAGCTCGTTCTTCTTTAACAGTAACTTCCGTATCGCTTCGTACTGAGGATTCACCTCAGTCGCAAACGATCGGCCCTGCTTGAACTGGCTATCTTTGGCGGCAAGGAACGAACGTTGTCTGAGTGTCTGCGATTCTTCGCCGTGTGAGATCACTCCGCCGTTCAAAGAAACGTCTTTGGCACTCGCAGCACCAGCGCTGATGACCAGAGGAAGGGAAGATAACATCTTCTCCTGCACCTCAAAACTGACCATGGTGCTGTCGTCAGGATTCCATTTGATGTTGCGGATTTCTGCATCCGTGCTGGTCACTGTTTTGGCCGAGCCATCCACTTCGACGACTGGCAGGTTCGCCGGAATGTTCAACAGGCGATCTCGAAAGGCCAGCGATGCACACGCATAACCGTAGTCGGTGAAATGCATGCCGTTTTCAGCCAATGAATGGTAAATCGAAGCCGTCAGTGAATCCGACGATGCTGGCTTGGATTCCTGTTCCGGTGGCAGCTTGTAGCAGGAGTTGATTGCGTAATCGATATCTCGCAATTGCTTCGTGAAGCCGCTGAAGACATCAACAAACAACAGGCCACGTGATTGAGCGACACTGCCGGTTGTTTCGGAGTAGACCTTGATTCGACTATTGAATCGCGATGGCGACGGAACCGGAGGCGTTGCTGGCAATAGTTCATGAGGTGATACCAGAACGCAGGCAATTCCGGAGGCTGTCAGTTCATCCAACAGTCGTCCGAGCTGATCCGAATACTGCTCCGGAGTCAGACCCGCCGTCAGAGCTTCGTTCTGACCATAGCAAATTAAAGCCACAGTCGGCTCTTCCGCACGGATATGTTCGACCATGCGGAGATAACCCACTTCCGGCCGATCAAAGATGCCTCGTGAGTCCGCATAAGTGGTATCGGCGCTCCAGCCGAGATTTCGAAATGTCACATGCTTGTCACCCAGCGTCCCGGCGAGAGTCGCTTCCAGATGTTCTGACAACTGAGCCCGCTCAAAGAATGTCGCCCCTACGAAGACAACTCGGTCGCCATCCTCAAACTGAAACGGAGCAGTTCGTGCTTTCGCTGGGATCACAGGAGCGGCAAACGCCGTCGGTATTGAAACTTTGAAGCGATTGCCGGGTTCATCCGTGACAGGTTTCACTTCCGGCCAATCCCGATCGTTGAAATCGGTCTGTTGCCAGCCAACCGGTGGCATCGCAGGAGCTTTCTTCCAGCCTCCGCCGATGTTTCGCACATCGTTGCCCTTACGAGCAATGAGAGACAGACCAAAGACGGCCACCTTGTCTTCCGAATTGACTTCGACGGCAATCAGGTTACGTCCTTGTCGCAGCAATGACTTCACGTTGTAGCCCGCAGCTTCAACATTTCCATCTGCCTGTTTCAGAGCTACGTTCTTCAAGATTCGCTGGCCATTGACATAGAGCGAACAGTGATCGTCGGTCACGATCGTCAACTCAGCGGACTCGGAGTCCATGGCAGAAGGGTCAATCGCCCAACGAAACTGTCCGCTTGCGGTTCCTTCTGGCACCTCAGCCTTAAACCACTGCAGAGCCGTCGAATCCTGTGCAAACGCCGAAGTAACTCCCGCCGGCAGAAGGACTAACACTGCAATCAGCAGCAATTGAGCAACAAGGCGGCAGGCAGATCCGAAAGAGGTTTCAGGAACCATCGATAAAAACTCCGTGGGCACCATAACAAACAGAGCCCGTCGGCGGAGCGACGGGTGTACCGTACGACGGGAACTCGTCGAACGTCAGCCAAACCGCTGTTTGTAATTCCGGAGCCGACTGGAATCAATTGCCTCTCGAAGATTCCTGCACGCCCACTTTGGTCGTTACGATAAAGGCTCCCCCAATCCCTGGGAAATTACGGTAACTTCAGACTTCGAAGATTTCCGCGAATCGCCCACGCGATTTTTTTGCCTCTCAAAAACACTCCCTGGAGCAGTTTTATGTATCGCCACCTCCTGACGATCCCGTCTGCAATTCTACTATCCTCGGCAACGGCATTGGCTGGTGACTTCCCCACGTTCACCGAGAAAGTCATCGACCCTAACGTGGGTAAGGTTTGCTATGCGGTGACGATCGCAGACGTGGATGGTGATAAAGATCAGGACATCGTGGCTCTGACGGAAAATCGAGTCGTCTGGTACGAACAGCCGACGTGGAAAGCTCATGTCATTCTGCAGGATCAGACTCCGCTCGATAACGTGTGTATTGCTCCTCACGATATCGACGGCGATGGCCAGGTGGATTTTGCGATCGGTGCCGGATGGACAAAGACGGGAACTCTGCACTGGATCCGTCGAACTGCAGATCCGAATGCACTCTGGCAGGTCGCTGCCATCGGCGAAGAAACCAACGTCCATCGCATGCGATGGGCCGATGTGCTCGGCACCGGGAAACCTCAACTGGTGATCTCACCATTGAACGCCAGCGTCGGTAACGGCGTGCGATTGCTGGCTTACGAGATTCCAGCGAATCCCGCCACGGAACGTTGGCCGGGAACTGTTCTGAATGGCGATCTGAACCGCATGCACAATCACGTGCACGTGGATTTCGATGGCGACAAAACTATCGACACGATCACAGCCAGTCGAGAAGGCGTGTCGTTGGTCACTCGTTCAGGAAGTGATTGGAAAGCAGTCCGACTGGGTGAAGGTATCACGGGCAATGCCGATCCAAATCTCAACGGAGCCGGTGAGGTCAAGATTGGTCGACTGAAGAACGGACAGCGATTTTTGACGTCGGTCGAACCCATGCACGGAGATCATCTGGCCGTCTATCTGGAACCAAAATCTGCGGACGGCAAATGGGAACGCAAAGTCATCGATCAGGGCTTTCGCCGAGGTCATGCGTTATGGACAGCCGACTTCGATAACGACGGCTCCGACGACATCGCGTTCGGTCACAGCGATACCCCCGAGAAATTTGGTGTGAGTGTCTATACTCCGTTAGCGGATGGCACGGAATGGACTCGCCACATTCTGGATGC
>CANHVD010000736.1 GCA_947463775.1 Planctomycetaceae bacterium
ACTTTCGGAGCCTGCCCGGACATCAGGGCTTCCGAGGCCAGAATCTGAGGCAGCGAGAGACCGAAGAGTCCAGCTCCGCCAGCCTGCAGAATTTGACGACGACTTAGGCCGTCGCATGCGGATCGAGGTGCTCCGTGAATCGTGAGCATAATCTTTTCCTCCGGGCATAAATTGCAGGAAGTCGCTGAGTTTCTCGCTCGCCCTTGGGATTCTGGCGTAGAAACTCGCCTTCCGCAACCTGTTCATACGCAGCAACGGCCGCAACCGGCAAAAACTGCTGCTCCAATTGACCTTGTCCGTTTTGCCGGATAACCGGTAAAAACCGCGTGTTGTAAAACTTAATTGGCGGGCAGGAACCCTCCAGCGTAAGAAACCAGACTCATGTGGTGCCGCGATTGTCACAGGGAAGTTGACGTCAAGGCCGCCGGATCGGCGTGTCCTTTGTGCGGTCGCGCGCTCACCACCAGCACTCGGCAAACCGACGATATACGCCGTGCTTATGAGATTCTTGAACGCTGGCAGTCTTCGGATCTCTTTGAACGGATCAGCACCACAGCTCCTCTGACCACCTTCAAACAGCAGGATCGAGCACCACTTCTGAATATTCCGCTGGGTAAGCCGGCCGTGGCTGCTCCGATGACTGAGGCAGAACCCGTAGCACCGCCAGACACACTGCAAGTACAAAATTTAGTGCCGGTGCAGGAGCCGCCGGCGGAGCGAAGACCGAACACGCTGCCACCGATGCCCGCGAGCTTGCGTGTTCCGCGAGAACTCCTTGAGCCTGCTCGCGAATTTGTCGGTGTGACCGCAAATCCAACAGGAACGGGTCGCAAGGAACAACTCATTTGGGACCTTCTCGTTGCGCCGACGCCGTTGATGGCGAATGTCCTTCCGCAGAGTTCCTCACAATTGCAGTTGTCGTCAGCGGCCGTTGTTCCTCCAACTCTAGTTGCTGGCGTTTCTGAACGACCGCTCCCGGGCTCAAGAATCGAGAATCCTCAGTCTCCGCCAACCGTGGTTGCCCGAGATGTGAAATCTGGGGTGAACGAATCTGCGGAGAAGATGGAGTCCGCATCGACGGCTGAACCAGAGATACGGGATGTTGATTCTGCAGAAATGCAGCTCGCCCATGTCGATACGGCAGACGCTTATCAAGCGGAACAATTCGCTGAAGAGGCCGTCTCGCACAACGTCGAATTGCACGACATCGATCAGACTTATGCACGGTCGGTCAAGGCTGAAGACAGTTTACAGAGGCATCCGGGGCCTGAAGCAGCGACCATCGCTGGCGATGCTCGCCCTGAACAGGAAGCGAATGACTCTGAGGAATACGAGTCTGAGAATCTTCAGCCACACGATGCTGATTCAGCTAGCCTCGAAGCAACTCAATTTGAAGTAGCTCAATTCGAAGAGGCAGATCAGTTCTCAGCACCCGCTGCGGCAGACGACCTGTCGCATCTGGAGAATCTGTTCGCAGACTTGGCGCAGGAAGAGTTCTCGCAGGAGTCCGCCGAAGTCGAATTCAGGGAAACCCGTAGTTCCGATGGTCAATCAGTACTTGCGACAACTGAACAGTTTGCCGCATCAGCAGAGGTTTCCCAGACCGTTTTACCGGTGTTGATGTCATCGGCGTCGGTTCACGAGGAATCGGCGACCCTTGAATTCAAATCGGCAGAATCTGCCAACGATACCAAACAAACGCACCTTGAGACGACGAATAAGACTCAGCGCTCTGCCATTCGTCGACCGCCTTTGCATCGCCGTTTTCAGCTCGAACGCCCCGTTTCCGAAAGTTCAGCAGGATCAGAAGCCGTGACTCGAAAACTTAGACTCGACCAGACCGGTGGCAATGCTGCAACTCCTCAGGAAAAGGAGCCGGTGACTTCGCTGCCATCGTCCGTGGCTCCGGAAACGAAAATCGTTTCCAATTCGCCGATGCCCGGAAAGCGGTTCCGAATCGATAAAGCAGAATCGGTCGATGATGTTACGGACACCGCCGGCCAGCGTTCACGCACTCATGGTCGTCCTCGCCAGCGATACATTGATGAGGCTCACGAATCTCAGCTCCGTGGACCACACTTCGAAGTCAGCGCGCCGAAGCGTTCCAATCTGACCAGCATGACTGGTCAGTTCCTCGCATACCTTGGCGTGCTTGGTCTGACGGTTGGTACGGCGATGGTGATCTACGGCCACTTCGGAGGTTACTCCGAAATTACTCCGACCGGCTGGCTGGTGACGACCGTTGCTCAGATGCTGCTGTTTCTCGGCGTGATCAATCTGGTGTCTGGTGGCATCGAGCAAAACAATGACGATGTTTCTCGCCGCATCAATACTCTGGGCGAACAATTGCTGCGTATCGAACAGGTCACATCGGAAGTCATGCGAGGCCCGAAAATCCCGGCTCACATGTACGCGGAAGATCGAGACGAAGACGAAGTCATGGAATCACAACGCGAGACTGCTGTCGTAAAACGGTGAGCCTCTCCGCGTTGAAGAGAATCAAGCGATTGACCACAGAGGTCACAGAAAGAATCGCACGAGTTTGAACGCAGAGTTCGCAGAGGATCGCAGAGACGATTGTTAGACTCAATCACCCTGCGAATCTCTGCGGCCCCTGCGTTCAAATGCTTTGACTCTTTTCCCCCTGAGATTTACCTCTGTGAACTCCGTGACCTCTGTGGTGAAAAATCCCTTGTCCCTGTGATCCACCCATGACATCGGAGAATGCCAGCCCGTCGGTTCTGCAGCAAACTCGAATCGCTCGTACTGCCGCGTTCGCAGTCCTGGGCTGGATGTTTCTTCCGCTGCTGACGGGACAGATCTACGTCTGCGATGATCTGCTGAATTATCATCTGCCAATTCGCCAGTTCTATTCGTCGTGCCTTCAGAACGGCGATGCTTTCGACTGGATGCCCAGTCTGTTCAGTGGCTACTTTCTGACGGGTTCAGGGCAGGGTGGAACATACCATCCCTGGCACTGGTTGCTCTATCGCTGCCTGCCGCTGGAGACAGCTTTCAATCTGGAAGTGCTCAGCAGTTATCCGTTCATGCTGTTCGGAATGAAACTGTTTCTGCAGCGACACTTTCAGCGTCCTGATGCAGCGTGGCTGGGAGCCATCGTTTTTACATTCAGTGGCTTCTGTACTCTGCACTTTCTGCATCCAAATGCGATCGCCGTTGTGTCTCATATTCCGTGGTTGTTGCTGTGTGCTGATGTGATATTACGTGATCGTCCGGGATCGACATCCTGTGCGGTGTTTGCACAGAGCAGTCCCGTCGGCGGAGCGACGGGCGTCCGGTACACCCGTCGCTCCGCCGACGGGATGGCCCTGATTGGCGTCGCACTTCTGACAGGTTCTCAGTTACTGCTCGGCTATCCTCAATATGTCTGGTTCTCGCTGCTCGCTGAGATCGTTTACTGCCTCGGATTCGTGTCGTGGAGTTCTTTGGGATTTGGCAGACTTTTGA
>CANHVD010000737.1 GCA_947463775.1 Planctomycetaceae bacterium
GCGGGGCCATGGTGAGAGGCAACAGGATCTGGAAAGTCGTGCCAACACCAATCTTGCTTTCAATGGAAATCGTTCCGCCATTCTGTGTGACGACCCCATGCACCACGGCCAGGCCCAGGCCTGTACCTTTGCCAACACCTTTAGTGGTAAAGAACGGTTCAAAGATTTTCTCCTTCACCTCATCCGACATTCCCTGTCCGGTATCGCTGATAGACAGGCAGGCCAATTCAGCACCCGAACCCTCGGTGGACAGGACTGTCGATGTTTCGATGGTCAGCCGCCCGCCAGTCGGCATTGCGTCACGAGCATTGACGACCAGATTCATGATGACCTGTTCAAGTTGCCCCGAGTCTGCCTTGATGGTAATCGGCTTTGGGGCCGTCAGCACCGCCATGGAAATGTCTTCGCCGATCAGTCGCCGTAGCAGTTTAGCGGAGTCGGAAACCAGTTCATTCAGATCAATCAGCTTCGGCTCGATGACGGCCTTGCGACTGAATGCGAGAAGCTGCTGGGTGAGCCTGGCGGCCCGTTCTCCGGCGTCACGGATGGTTGCGATTGATTCGCGGCGTTTGTCTCCCACCGGAATGTCCGACATCATCAGGAGTTCGCAGTACCCTGAGATAATCGTCAGCAGGTTGTTAAAGTCGTGCGCGATTCCACCAGCCAGCCGCCCAACCGCTTCCATTTTCTGAGCCTGGTTAAATTGCGACTGCAGGCGTTGACGTTCGGTGATGTCTCGCAGGACACCGGTGAAATATCGTTCACCTTCAAGTGAGAAATCTGTTACGGTCAATTCTGCCGGGAAATGAGTACCATCACGTCGCAGGCATTCGACCTCGCGGCCGACACCGATCACCTTAGCCACCCCCGTTTTGAGATAGCTGAACAGGTAGCCTTCATGCTCCTGGGAGAACGGCTCATTCATGAGTATGCTGACGTTGCGTCCAATCAATTCGTCTTCGGTGTACCCGAATTGGCGAATGGCCGCCGGGTTTGCTGATCCGATCACTCCTCGTTCATTGATCGTCAGGATAGCGTCGCCAACGCTGCTCAGCACAGAGCGGAGCAATTGCGTTGCTCGCTCCCGCGCGGTGAGGTCAGACAGCGCGACGAGAGTCGCCGGTTGGCCGAATCCACTGATAGGGGCGGCGACCGAGTAAACCGGAACGGTTCGTCCATCTTTGCGGACGACTCGTTTTTCAAATCCTGGCCCAGCGGTGCCGGATTGCGACATAAGTTCGTGTCGTCGGTGAATAGCGTCGTGTGCCGTTGGGTGGGCGATGTCGAAAAGGCTGCTTCCCAGGAGTTCCTCGACACTGTTCGCCCCGATCATCCGCAGGAAGGCCGGATTTGCGTAGAGAATCCGGTCGCTGGCGTAAACAAAGATCGCCGTCGGGAGAAGATCGACGAGTTGGCGATAACGCGCCTCGCTTGCTCGCAGTGCTTCGGTGGCCGCAACACGTTCGGTGACGTCAATCGAGATGCCGGTCAGGCAAAGCGGAGATCCGTCGGCCGCCCGGTCGAGGTAGCCGTATTCTTCCAAAGTGACGATGGCTCCATCGGGGCGGACAACTCGAAATCCGTTTCGATATTCGACACCATGAGCCAGGCAGGCTGAGAGTCGCGAATCAAATTGCGGGAGATCGTCCGGGTGAACATTGTTGCGAACGTCATTCAAAGTGCCCAGTCGCTCATTAGTCACAGGCAACGCCGGCTCATTACTAAAATACCGAGTGACCGCGTCATGCGGGATGTCCCATGTGAATGCAATGGAACCTGCAGCCTCAAGTGCCAGCCGGAGCCGTTGCTCACTGGCTCGCAGAGCATCGTCTACCTGCTTACGCGCTGTGACATCATTCACATAGCCATGCCAAAGCACTGAGCCGTCTGGGAGTCGGACAGGAGCGGAGCAGCCTTCGATCCAGATCTCACCCAGCACGGGGCTGTGTGCACGGAATTCACTTCGCCACAAGGTCATAGACTTTGATGATTCAGCAACCGACGCGTGGGCATGCTCGACATCATCCGGGTGGATTGTCGCAAATATTCCTGAGGCGTCCCTTGCCAGAGCGGCTGGCGAAATGCCGTAGATGGTTTCGATACGCGGACTGGCGTAGGGCATCGTCACTCGGCCGTCCGGGGCGAGTTGAAATGAGCAGATCGCGACCGGCACAGCTTCCATCAGCTTCTCAAATCGATCCCGTTCAGCCTGGAGTTGCTGTTTTGCAAGGACCATGTCGGTAATATCCTGGTCGGTCCCTTCAACAAGGATAATTCCCTGGTCTGCGTCTCGTGTCGCGCGGGCGCGACTGTGAATCCAGATGCATTGCCCATCTGGCCGGATGATTCGCATGTCATTCGCGAATTCGCTGCAACCTGCCATCATGACTTCGACTCGCTTAAACGCGATGCCTCGATCGTCCGGATGAAGGAGCGCGAGAAACGCTTCGAAGCTTGGCTGTATGGATCCCGGTTTCAGTCCGAATAATTCGAACTCGGCATCCGACCATGAGACCCAGTTGGTCTTCGGGTCCCAACTCCAGCTTCCCAGGCGAGCGATCCTTTGCGCTTGCTGGAGCCGGATCTCGGTCTCGCGAAGAGTGGACTTAGTCTGCTTCAGGTCGTCGACATCGGTGCACGTCCCTACCCACGACTCAATTTCGCCGGCTGCATTGCGAAGTGGGAGCTGGCGGACAATGTGCCAACGATACTCGGCGTCACTTCGTCGTATCCGCATCTCAAAAGTTCTTGGCACGCCATCTCGAAGAGCAAGCGACCATTCGCTTACGGCATGTGAGACATCATCCGGGTGGATTACACTTTGCCACGACCAGCCGGTTAAATCGGTTTCCGCTACGCCGGTGTATTCGACAGTCTTTGAGTTTAAGTGTGTCACGGCACCATCCGGACTGGCGGTCCAGACAATTTGTGGGATGGCGTTGGCCAATTCGCGGTACTGTTCTTCGCTGACCCGCTGAGCGTCCTCAATCGCTTTCCGCTCGGTCATGTCACGAGCGACGCCGATTAGCCCTGAGACCCTCCCGGTTGCATCGCGGAGCGGAGCTTTTGTCGCATGGTAAGTGCGTTTCGCGCCGGCGGAGGTGATTGTTTCCTCCAGATTGACGACCTTGCCTCCGGCCATCGTGGCACGATCATTGGCGATGATGCGTTCGGCATCGGTAGCCGGGAAAAGTTCTCTGTCGTCGCGCCCCAGAACTTCATCAACAGGTCTGCCGATGAAACTCGCCGTCGCTTCATTGGCCAGCAAATATCTTCCGTCACAATCCTTGACGAACACGGCATCCGTCGTACCTTCGACCACCGCCCGCAGCAGAGTTTCGGATCTCTGGGCGACAGCGACCTCACGCTTGACCAGCCAATGCAGCAGCATGGCCGTAATCGACACAAAGATTGTGCCTTTGATTGCACTGGCGAGTAATGGATAGGTTTCGGTGTACCCGAGC
>CANHVD010000738.1 GCA_947463775.1 Planctomycetaceae bacterium
CTGCAAAAAATGGCTTCCGTTGAATCATCAACGGAGAGCGGTTTCGCAGCCACACTGCCAAAAGCAAATCGTGCCGTGACGACGACGATGCAATTGCGAAGAGTGAAGATCTTTCAGGGGAAATCCACGACAGATGGCGAGGCCGCTCCACTGATCCTCGGCACGTTATTGAACTCGGAGTACGTTGCCACAAAGCTGAGTGAACTAACACCCCACGAAATGATCGACTGCCGATTTCACGAAGGTGATCCAGGTGTCGCAGAGATTGCGATGACGAATGTTGCGTTGGATCTTGCCATCTTAAAGCTGCAAATTCCTCGTCGGGCAGCCACTTCGCTTGTTTCGCAACCCGTGGTTTCAGCCGCTGAATTTTCACTCGTGTTTGCAGCGTCTGTGCAGAGCGAGCCAGTGCGGGTTGGTTTGATAACTCGCCGTCGTCACTATGAACCTCGGCTCAACGGAAAACTGGGTGCCGTTTTAGATGTCGATGAGACATCCCGCGCAGTGCGAGTCAAGGAGGTGGCTCCGAACAGTACGGCATCTGTTGCAGGGTTGTCAAAGACTTGTCTTATCGACTCGATCAACGGTCAGCCAGTCAAATCTCTGGACAATGTCGGCGCACTTTTAAGTGAACATCAGCCTGGCGACTGGCTGCAGTTTCAATTTCGAATCGCCGAAAAGTCATCGACCAATTTCGCACGCCTGCAGCATGATCCCGCCGAGCGATTTGAGCGAACTGAGTTCCTGGACGGCCGTTCGGGAATCGTCAGCGAACGCCGCAGTGGATTTGCTGACGTGTTGCAGCACGACATTGAACTGTCACCGAGCCACTGCGGCGGTCCGCTCATCGACAGCGAGGGACGAGTTATCGGTGTCAACATTGCGAGGCGAGCACGCGAATCATCGCTGGCGATTCCGATCGAAGTCGTCCTGCAATTCATGAAAGGGGAATAGGGCGGAGCGTGTTGCGAGGCGAATGATCGCCAGAAAAGCCTCTGGATCGACGATTTTCATGGTTGCGACAACACTGAATTCTCGTGACACTGTGCCCACACCGAACCACGCCACTCGCTTCACCCTCAGACAAGAGAACTCTCTCGATGACTCGATTCATTGTCCTGCTGTCCCTGGCAGTTGTCGCTTTGATTCATAGCTCTGCTGACGCTCAACAGTTTACGAACCTGTTGCAGAACAAGTCTCTGTCGCAGTGGATGCTTCCCAACGGCAAAGATGTTGAAAACGGATGGACATTCGATGCTGATGGGACGCTGCACCTGCAGGGAAAAGGCGACAATATTATTACTCGAAACGAGTACCAGGATTTTGAACTTTGGTTTGAGTACCGGATTTCAGACAAAGGAAACAGCGGCATCAAGTATCGAGTTCAGAAGTATGGGAACTCCTTGCTGGGGATCGAGTATCAGATTCAGGATGACGCAGGATTTCCAAATCTTCCGCCAAAGCATTACAGCGCATCTCTGTATGACATCATGGATCGCTCCAATTCAATTCTTGAACGCAAATACTCACCGGCCGGAGAATTCAACGTAGGCCGAATTGTGGTTCAGAATCATCGCATCCGTCACTGGATGAACGGAAATCTGATCATTGACGAACTGGACTGCTCTCCGAAGTTTGCCAACGCAATCGCTCAAAGCAAGTTCAAGGATCAGGAAGGTTTCGGGAAGAATCATTCCGGTCGCCTGATGCTGACGGACCATGGCAGCGAGGTCTGGTATAAAAATCTCTACATTCGTCCGCTGTCGGGAATGGTTTGCCTGCCAAGGTAATCAGATTCCGGACGGAATTTGCAGGAGTTCTGAATTCTCTGCAGGCCCGTGCGGAAAAAGCCGATTTCCAATTGCAGCATTTCGCGAACCACAGAGTTGCCGATGCTGTCACTGGGCTGTATACTTCCGAGCCCAAACCCACGCGCAAGTGGCGAAATCGGCAGACGCGCTAGCTTCAGGAGCTAGTGGGGTAACTCCCATGGAGGTTCAAGTCCTCTCTTGCGCACTATCAGAAAACGCTGCAGTGTTTACCACTGCAGCGTTTTTTTATGCGCGGGTTTCGGTGGAGAGCGTGCCCTCGTTGTTGGCTCCCGGGGCGCAAGAGGGTTGTAAAATCTGCCTCAACTGGATTATCCAACCAGCGACCAGATTCTTCGATCATGTTACGATGACTGCTCTCTGAGCTGGAGAAAAACATGAAAGTGCTGATCGCAGAAGATGACCGGTTTACTCGCGAAGGGCTGGTCGAAGTCCTGGAAGGTGAAGGCTATCGTGTCGTGGTCGCTGTTGATGGCTCGGAAGCAATCCAGCTGTTCCAGCAACAGAGTCCGGATTTTGTCTGCCTCGATATCATGATGCCCGGTCGCAGCGGCTACGAAGCGTGTCGAGCAATCCGAGCTCAATCACCCGACGTGCCAATCATCTTCATCAGTGCCAAAGCGGAAGAGTTCGACCGGCTGGTCGGCTTTGAACTCGGGGCCGACGATTTTATCGTCAAGCCGTTCAGCGTGCGTGAAGTCGTGGCTCGAGTCCGCGCGGTGGCTCGCCGCTGTTGTGCTCGGCAGCCTGATGCTCCTGCAGAGTTCCGGATGGGGGATCTGAAGATCAGTCCCGCCGAACTGCGTGCTCGTCGAGGTGATCTGGTAATTGAACTCAGCCCTCGCGATGTTCGCATTCTGCAGTTGCTGAATGATCACACGGGCAAAGCACTGGATCGCAATTCAATCTTCCGGGCAGGTTGGGGAGAAGATTATTTCCCCAACAGTCGTACGCTGGATCAGCATGTTTCGCAGCTTCGCAAACGCGTTGAGCTGGATCCGGCCAATCCAGTTCTGATAAAAACGGTTCACGGAGTTGGCTACCGCTACGATCCTCTGCCAGCAGCAGAGTCCAATGCAGGAGAAGTCTGAAGATGGCTCGACGAGGCCTGCGATTTGAAACAGAGATCAGTTGGTTTGTGCTGGTCAGCATACTTGACATCATCATGACCTGGCTGGCCCTGAAATTCAGTGCGGAAGGCCGCACTCAGGGCACGTTCGTGGAGAGCAATCCCGTCGCGCAATGGGTGCTGGCTCGCTGGGGCGTTCAGGGCATGGCCATCTTCAAATTGATCATGACTGCCCTTGTGGTCACGATTGCTGAATTCGTCGGGCGAACTCGTCCGATCGTCGCGCAAGCACTCTTGTGGGGCGGCACTGCCGTTGTCGGATCTGTCGTTGTTTACACAGTGCGATTATTGTTTCGGCACCAGTAGACCATTTTGCCGGACAGCCAGAACGCAGGCCTCACAGCTGTTCAAATTCTGTGAACTGCTTCTAAGGCGGCCTGCATGATCATCAGATCGAATGATTTTACTTCCGGAGTGCTCTTACCCATCAACTAGTCCCGTTCGCGGGTCATCCTATTATTTCCAGTATTCCGGCAGGTTCTGCTTGGTC
>CANHVD010000739.1 GCA_947463775.1 Planctomycetaceae bacterium
AGCCTCTGGAATCCACAACTTCGCCGAGAACATTGCCGCCGCCAGTGTGTGATTCGAAAAATGGTGGGAAGCGGCTACAATGCTCCAACGCGGGTAGATCGTCTGCAGGTGGAAACGCACGCGGGAGCCGTCGAGCTACTTGGGTGAAACCGATTGCAGGAAAGAACTGTGAGTGCGGCAAAGCGGAACCGACGTCCTGACAGCGAGTTGCAAACGGTGTCTGAAACTTTGGAGGCGGCACTGAGATACGGCGAAAATGAGTGGCCGGAGAGTGCCGTCGGAGAGTGGAAAACTTTTTTCAACGACCTTCTACGGGGCAGTGAACTGTCCTTTGTCGAACTCTCCGCCGAACCAAACATAAACGTACTTTGATAAAGATAAGGAGTTCCAATGTCGGATCAGGAAAAGCGAGCGTCAATCATTACGGAGTTGGGAGTTGCGTACTGGATGGAGATCGAAACGGTGATGAACTTCATCTCCAACTCGATCAATCTGGACGGTGTTCGCGCTGAAGAGATCAAGGCGTCTCTGCAGGCGGACGTACAGGCAGAATTGCTGCATGCTCAGACTCTGGCCAAACGTATCAAGACGCTGGGTGGCACCGTGCCGGGCAGTGCCTCGTTTGTGTCACGTCAAAGCAGTCTCCAGCCGCCAAAGAAGAACACTGACGTTGTGAGTGTCATCAAAGGCGTAATTCAGGCAGAAGACTCCGCGATCGCTCAATACAACAAGCTCATTAAGCTGTGTGACGGATTCGACTATGTGACTCAGGATATCTGCATCACGGCACTTGGTGATGAAGAAGAGCACCGCCGCGAATTCATGGGCTTCCTCTCCGAGTACGAAGAATAAGTCGGCTCCACATGATTGTGCCTCCGTCTTTTCTCTTTCAGTACTCGATGGCTGTTCCTCGTGTAGAAGCGATCCCTCGCAGGAAAGGGTCGCTTCTGCAACTTGAAGATGGCTGCAGATTATTCGTGCCTGGCAGCATGAATGATACTGACAATGCGTTCGGTCTCAGGATGGCATGGAATCCGGAAGGCCTGGGTATCGAGCTTGATGTGCCGGGCAAGAAACTTCCGCCGGCTGGCCGCCAAAAGGATTTGAAGAATTCAGATTACATCAGTCTGTTTGTGGATACTCGCCACACGGCGAACGTACATCGAGCCACCGAGTATTGCCTCTCACTTGTCGTGCTGCCATGTGATGAGGACGCTGACGAGAAGCCTTCAGCGGCGTTCGTGGAGATTGCTCAGCAAAGAGCCTCCAAGCGTGATCGCGATGGACGCAAGTGCCCTGTTCAGGTTCATGTTCGACCAGACGGGTATCGACTGGAGATCTGGATTCCAACGTCGCAAATGTTCGGTTTCGATGAAGCTCCGGAAATCGGGCGTATCGGGTTTTCCTGTCTCATTCATGACACGGAATTGGGTGAGATTCCGCTGAACGTGGGCGGCGATTTTCCCGTGGCATTTGATCCTTCAACGTGGCTTCAACTGGAGTTAAAATCGTGAAGGATCTGTTCAGCGGTTGTTTGTTTGCAGCAGCATGGATGATAGGTTCAGCCGCGGCCGATGCTCAGGTTTCTGACGCCGCACTGAATGACGCACCGGCAGGAGTTTCGCGCATGGATCAGGCCAGTTCAGCCCCGATTGTGATTGGTCATCGAGGAGCCAGCGGATATTTACCTGAGCATTCCACCGAATCCGCTGTGATGGCTCACATGATGGAGTGTGATTACATCGAGCAGGACTGTGTGATCAGTCGTGACGGCGTTCCGATCGTCATGCACGATATTACGCTCGACGATTTGACCGACGTTGCCAAAGTATTCCCGGATCGCAAACAAGCCGACGGCCATTGGTACGTCTTCGACTTTACGGTGGCTGAACTTCGGCAACTGCGTCTCACGGAGCGACGATCTCCGGGGAGAGCATGGAAGGACAAGGGAACTCGATTTCCCCTTGAACTGGGCTCATTCCGCATTTCAACATTAGCCGAGCATCTGCAGTTGATTCAGGGACTCAATCAATCACGAGGCAGAACGGCCGGAGTTTATGTTGAAGTCAAAGAGCCGAAGAAGCATCGCGCTGCGGGCCTTGATGCTTCGACTCAGATCCTGAAAGTACTTGCTGAATACGGTTACGATGCCGCCGATGATGCGATCTTTCTGCAGTGCTTTGATAAAGACGAAGTGATCCGTATTCGTAACGAGATGAAGTGTTCGCTGCCGCTGATCTATCTGCTCGGAAAAGCTCCGACAGGTGATGACATTAAGGACGCGGCAGGCTTCTGCGATGGACTCGGAGTGTTGTTGACGCTGGTCGTCTCCGGAGCCGATGGCGAAACACCGACGATCACAGAACTGGTCGAGACGGCTCATCAGCACGGCCTTCAGGTTCACGTCTGGACATTTCGCACCGACGCATTGCCAACTTTTGCGAAATCCGGCGAGCAACTTCTGGAATGGCTGGCTGTCGGGGCTGGTGTTGATGGGATTTTTGCTGACCAGCCAGATGCCGTTATCAAATGGCGGGCGGAACGAATGTCGCAGGTGACTCAGGGGAACCCATTCCGGCTGCTGAATAATCGTCCTCAGAAGTAAATATGCTGCTGGCCAGCACCGTGACACGCGCACGTTCAGAATGCCTTACAATGGTCTTTTCGTCGGCACGTCTCTCTCTGCCTGGGAGTAGATGGACACCCGAAATGAAGACTCGCTGAACACGAAAGCCTGTGCTCGCTGACTGTACGGGAACTCTGGCCGAGAGTCTGTTCTGTTTCTCTTTGCATCCCGGCAAAGCTTTGTGGCCTCGTGCCTGCGGCTGATTTTACGGATTCCGCTTCAGCAGAGTCTTTCGTATTTCCGCCTTCACTTGCTCCGAAAGCGGATTGCCAGCAACTGGCGAACTTGAATCTCGCGGCACTCCCTGTGCATCGCGTGAGTTTTCTTCCCGCTGCAATTTCTTCTGAGCTGAATCCATCGGAGAAGATTGTCGAATTGCTCGGCGACGGAACTCCTGTCCTTTAGTCGGCTCATTCAATTCCGCATAGAGTTCCATCAATGCTCGGGACGCGGGCTGGTCCAGGTTCAGTTTCTCCGGAGGCACAGCGTTCAGGCTTGTTTCCAGCAGTTTGACAGCCGCTCTCTTCATTCGCTCCCCGCGTTGTCGCAGAAGTTGTGTCATGTTGTCGGCAACAGCTTCCGGAATGGCATGGTGCGAGTCGTCACACATCTCGTTGACGAGCGTCTCAATACGATCCAGGTCCAAAGATTTCTCGGGGACGCTCAGCGCACAGACAATGAGGATCACCGGACCGGCCGGCCAGTCCGGTATTTTCACCATCGCGTCTTTCGTGGATTGTTCCAGTTCTATTCGTCGTTCGTCACTGAACTTCAGAGCATCCCAAAGACGTTTTAAATTGCCGCCGCTGTTGATCGC
>CANHVD010000740.1 GCA_947463775.1 Planctomycetaceae bacterium
AACCCTCAGAGCCACGGCCGGCATTTATCCTGAAGCGTGGCCAGTACGATCAGCGAGGCGACCAGGTTGAGTCTGAGTTTCCTCAAGCACTTAGCGATTCCGTGTCTGCAGTGGCCGAGCAAGCGACGAACAAAAAGACACGTCTCGATCTGGCTCGTTGGCTGACGGATCCTAAGCACCCGTTGACGGCTCGTGTGGCCGTCAATCGGTGGTGGGAGATGTTATTTGGCATGGGGCTGGTCGAAACGTCGGAAGACTTCGGTAGCCAGGGAGCATTCCCCAGCCATCCGGAACTGCTCGACTGGCTGGCGACTGAGTTGATTGCACAAAAATGGGATCAGCGAGCGATCCTGCGAGAGATCGTGTTGTCGGCCACGTATCGTCAGTCATCGAATGTGACTCCGGAACTGCTACAGAAGGATCCTCGCAATACATTGCTGGCGCGCGGACCCCGTTATCGACTTCCTGCCGAGACGGTTCGCGATCAGGCGTTGTTCGTCAGCGGTTTGTTCAGCCCGCGTATTGGTGGTCCCAGCGTTCGTCCTTATCAACCGGAAGGACTCTGGGAAGACGTCAGCGTGGAGCGACGGGATAAATATGTTCCGGATGCCGGAGAAGGACTTTATCGTCGCAGCATGTATACGTTTTGGAAACGCACTTGTCCGCCTCCAGGCATGGCGACCTTCGATGCGCCGGATCGGGAGTTCTGCCTCGTTCGACGAGCACGCACGAATACTCCGCTGCAGGCACTTGTGCTGCTGAATGATCCAACGTTCGTGGAAGCCTCCCGCAAGCTGGCGGAGCGATGTCTGACGGCGGCCAACGATGTTGACGCAAGGATTGATCTTGCGTTTCGACTTGTGCTAAGCCGGCAACCGGATCAGGAAGAGCGAGCAACGATCAAGGAGATTCTTGACGAGGCGACCAAAGCCTTTGCAGAGGAACCTGCTGCGGCCGAAGAATATCTCACCATCGGCGCTTCGCCGCGTGACATGGCTTTGCCTCCGGTTGAACTGGCCGCATGGTCGGCAGCTATGAGTGTGCTGCTGAATCTTGATGAAGCGATTTCAAAGTTGTGAGGATGTTCGATCAACGCTCGAGCCCAAAAATCTCCGCTACGGGTTGAGATCATTGCTCCATGGGGACAAGCTTGGGGTTGCGCAAGTTTTGGTTCGTTGTTTCGGGCTGTGTTTCGCAGCGTAGCTGCGGCAGCATTTAGCCCCAGGCTTCAGCCTGGGGTAGGAGGCGAAAACACGATCTATCAGCCGTGAAACGGCGACAGCGATGGTGTTTTCAACGATAGCAACATATTGCTGTCGCCGTTTCACGGCTTCATGTTCATTTTAAAACGTCTTCCCCCAGGCTAAAGCCTGGGGCTACCTGCTGCCGCCTCTGCAAGGCGAAATCAAATTTCAAGTTCTGCCTACTCACTCGGGGCATAAAGCAGGCCAAGAATCCCGAGTCCATAAAACGTGTACTCCACGTCGGCCTGTTGGTCCCAGCTCGCACCTCGAAAACCACCGCCTGGAAGTTCCAGCGATGTGCTGAGCCAATGCAGAATTCTGTCCGGCGGAATCAGGTCGCGTCGCTTTAAATCCTGAGCAGTCAGCAAACCTGTGAAAGTCGATAAGCCGTCGGCAAATGGAATGCGAGTATTCGCCTGGTATCCACCTTCGGCACTGACAACATCGGTCAGGAATCCCGTCACGTCATCGGCGATGTCATCATCCATCGCATTCAGTTGATTCAGCAGTGCAACGCCCGCGGCCGTAGGATTAGTCCCGCTGCGTTTCATCGGAGCAATCTCAACAAAGCCACCGTCGTTTCGCTGACGATCGTAGAGAAACTGCACCATCGCGTTTCGCCTTGGTATCTTTCGTCCCATTAACTCATAAGTCAGCGCGACGAGGAACGACTGATAGGTGCTGCCGAGTGCCCCGTCTGTGGATTTTGCGTAGCCACCGTCGGCTGTGCGAAACTTCTCCACGGAAACGGTCACCTGATCCGCAAAGTCCGCCGGCGAGTGCTGCAACAGATCCGGGCCGCCGGAAGCCTGCACCACCAGCGCGCTATAGAGCCAGCTCAGGAGATCAATCACCCCGAGGCTGAGCGGGTCAATCGCACCCAAATACAGGGCGATTCGGTCGCGGCAGTCCGTTTCCAGGCCGCCGCTGACCGCCAGGGCTCGCACGGCGAAACCCGTGTAATACAGGTCTGCGTCGCCTTCGCGGCCTCGAAAACCGCCGGTCTCGGTCTGCTGGCGGACCAGAAATTCCCGATGTCGCGCAAGTCGGTCCGGCGAGATCTCACGGAGACCTCGGGAAACGCGGTCGGCTAGTCGGAAAAGATACATCGAGAATATGTGGCTAAAGAAAATGGTCGATGCTGTTCGGCCCGAAGTCTGCCTGCTAAGCTGTTTCGCTTTCCCTCGGCCCGGCAGGACGTGGATCGGGACGAGGCAATGTAACCAGGCACAGTCCGGGTTTGCACCGTCGGGGTCGACGAATCCGCAGATCTGCAGCCCTTGTGCCGTCTTTGCTGAGACTGTCGATTCCTCATGGCCGGTTCCACCTCCGCTTCGAGTTCATCGCCCGCAAAAAACGCTGCCGCTGCACAGGACGAACTCGTCCTGGTCATGGACTTCGGAAGCCAGACTGCTCAACTGATCACTCGTCGTGTTCGTGATCAGAACGTGTTCTGTCAGCTGGTTCGCCACGACCTGACAGCCGATCGCATCAAAGCTCTGAACCCCAAAGGGCTAATTCTCTCTGGCGGTCCGGCCAGCGTTTACGGCGAAGGTTCTCCGAAAATTGATCCGGCTATCTTTAAGCTGGGCATTCCGATTCTGGGCATCTGCTACGGCATGCAGATCACGTGCTACACGCTGGGCGGACGAATTCTGCCGGCTCATTCGCGGGAGTTTGGCCGATCCCCTTGTACGCAGTCCAGCACAGCCGTTGCCGGAAATCTTCTGTTCGACGGGATTCCGCAAACGTTTACCGCGTGGATGAGTCATGGAGACCAGGTCGAAAGTCTGACTGGCGATTTTGATCCCATCGCTTCGACTTCGACATGCCCAAATGCTGCTGTGAAGCACAAGACATTGCCAATTTATGGCCTGCAGTTTCACCCCGAGGTGACTCATACAGAATTTGGTGGACAACTGCTGGGCAATTTTGTCCGCAACATTTGCGGATGCCAGGGCAACTGGAGAATCAGTTCGCTGATTGAACAGCAGAAGGAACTGATTCGAAAGCGTGTCGGGACTGATCGAGTCATCTGTGGTTTGTCAGGCGGCGTGGATTCATCTGTTGTGGCCGCGTTGATTTCCGAAGCGATCGGTGATCAGCTCTCCTGCATCTTTGTCGACAATGGTCTGTTGCGAAAAGATGAACGCGGTCAGGTCGAAGAGCATTTTAACGGGCACTTTAAAACG
>CANHVD010000741.1 GCA_947463775.1 Planctomycetaceae bacterium
AATGGCCGGGAGTCGAGGTCGTCAACGAGAGTCTGCAGCTGTTCGGGAGGCACGCTTCTCGGATTGCCAATAAATCGTGTCAAAACCACGTCGTCAAAATGCGGAACAATGATGCTCAGCATGCTGCTGGCATCTTTATCGGCGGATGCTGCAAACACAAGAACCCGCCGACGGCCCTGCCATTCCGTTCCATCCAGAACCCCAGCGACAGCGCGCATGGAATCCGGATTATGTGCGGCATCCAGCACAATGGTCGGCTGGCCTTCGAGAACTTCAAAACGCAACGGCCAGTGGGTTGCCTTGATTCCTTCGGTAATGGCTTCAGCGGTGATCTGCGGATAGCCACGATCTCGCAAAAGATTGGCCGTCATGATCGCAAGGCTGGCGTTGTGCGCCTGGTGACGTCCCAGCAGAGGCACTGTCAGGTTTTCGTAATTGCAACAGGGAGTCAGCACAAGGATTCTTTGAGATCTCTGCGGAGCCGCTGCGGCATGGCCATGATCTGCATCATGCCAGGCAAAATCCCGACCGCAGACAAATCGCGGGCAATGCAGTTCGGTTGCTCGCGCTTCAACGACACGGTCGGCATCTCCCGGAAGCTGGCCCTGCACGACGGGGACTCCGGCCTTCAGAATCCCGGCCTTCTCCCAGGCAATCTTTGAAAGTGTGTCCCCCAGAATATGAGTATGGTCGAGTCCGATGCTGGTGATCACCGTAACCAGTGGGCTGCAGACATTGGTGCAGTCCAGACGACCTCCAAGCCCTGTTTCCAGGACGGCAACCTGAACCTGCTCTTCGTCGAACAGCATCCAGGCCAGCAGAGTGGTCACTTCAAAGAACGTCGGGATCCGGTCACTGACGTCCATTTCGGCGTCCTGCAGAACCTGGCAGAGACGGCCGACAAGTCGCGTCAATTGATCTGCATGCGGCATATGTCCCGAAACCCGCATGCGCTCTTCAAACTGTTCGATATGCGGTGATGTGAACAGGCCTGTACGAATTCCGGCAGACTGCAGAATGGAATCCACCATCGCGGCCGTGGAGCCTTTGCCTTTGGTTCCGGCGATGTGAACAGCAGGGATTCGTTCATGAGGTGCCCCGATTCGCTGCAGCAAACCTTCAATACGTTCGAGGCGAAACGGATTGGTCTGAGCGGACGGCCGAATCCTCTCGTAGTCAATACGATCGTAAAGCCATCGAATGGCGTCTTCGTAGCATTCAATTCGGGTGGGCAATGGATTCCTCATATGCCGGGCCAATAGACCAGGATCCCATAAATCTCGATTCTTCCGTCGGCGAAATCAGCGGGTGACGGAAGGTATCAGCCAAGAACGTCTTCAGGCAAATGAGGATCAACCGAAGTTCGTCGGTTGCGGAAATTCTCAATGGAGACCAGCGTCCGCGAGATCTTTCAAACGCGGTGCCATTCTATGAGGCGCCCTTGATCAGGATCTTGCAATCTTTTTCCAGATTGCAGTACGAGCACCGATCAGCATGCCAGCCAGAAAACCGCCGACATGCGCGGCGTTTGCGATGGGGCCAAAGGCTCCTCCAATGCAAAGCAGCATCCACAGCATCGACATGACGACCTGTTCCTGCGGAAGCGCCAGTCCGTGCTGCGGTTGAGTCTTCCCTTTCATCCAGACGTAGCCAATCAGTCCAAAGTCAACTCCCGACATTCCCCCAAACGCCGGGCCGCTCCAGATCAGTTGAGCCACATTGGAGACGACGGCAATAAACAGAACCAGACCAAGGAATCGGCGAGTTCCGCGGACAAACTCAATCGCGTTTCCCAGCGTGCGCAGCCAGGACATGTTGAAGAGAATGTGTAGAGCATTGAAATGAATAAAGATCGGCGTCACGTATCGCCAGATCTGCCACGTCTTCAGGACCTCCGTGGGTGACTTGTTCAAAAATCCAGCCGCATCATTTCCCTCTTCATCAACCATCGTGATGGTTTCCTGAATGAAGAGTGAATTGCGAATGACAGACGTTTCCAGGTTACAGGTGACGGGAATGATGCGTTGAGTAAACTTGACCGGACTCAGCTCGGTGGATACGGCAACGACAAACACAGAAATCGCGACCATAATGGTTGCGACCGGATGGCATTTCCACCACACCCCTCGCCAGCGATCCCGAAGATCTTTGCGAAGCTTCTGCCGCGTTTTTTCTGCTTCCAGCTTCTCAGCCAGGATTCGCTTTGCGGTCTTCTCTGCCTCCGCAAATTGTTCCGCATCCGGGTTGGCCTGAAACTCCGTCAGCAACTCCCGCGCTTTGTCACGATGATCGTCGTTTTCAATCCACACGATCCACGACGCGCCTTCCTGTTCTGCATGCGCTGGCATCTGTCGGGACTGCAGGATACTGACAAACCGGTGAGCGACCTGTTCATCAGCAAAGGTGTGAAGTTCACGCACGGCTAAATGATTCTGTTAAAGGACTTCAGGAACGACGGTCGGAAGAAACCGCTATTCTTCTGACACCGCGGCAGTAGTAATCTATCACAGCTGCTGCATCCAGTTCTGTCACCACGTCAGCATTTGTCTGACTCGGACGAAACGGGCGTCGATCCAGGACAGTCATGCCGCTGGTAATATCTCCGGAAGTTTCGATATCGACGAAAACGCTCTCGGTCGAGAATTTGGCTGCTCGCGACGCAACTGCCAGGGCAGCCACAGCCGGAAGAGAAACTTCTTCACGAGGTAGTTTCTGTCGATTAGCTCGGACGGCGTACTGCATCAGCCCCGAGATCATTTCCCCGACTGGTGTCGACGGAATCAGTCCCGTCAGACGATCAATATCCTCAAACGTCAGGCCGGGATTCTGACTCACATTCAACGGGACCAGAATCTTGCCGACGGGGGATTTCATAACGGCTCGCGCCGCCTGAGGGTCTGACCAGATATTGAACTCCGCCGCCGCAGTCACATCGCCATCATGATGCAAAGCCCCGCCGAGACAGATCAGTCCATTCAGAAGGAAAGGCAGCTCCGGGTCCAGATCCAGTGCCATGGCGACGTTTGTCATAGGCCCAAAAGAGACAATGCGAACCTCATTCGGATGCTCCCGCACGAGATCCACGATCAACTTGGCTGACTCACGTCGATTGTGCAGATCCGGCACCAGCGGATCGACTTCGCCAAGTCCGAAACGGCCATTCAACGCCTGCGGATGTGGCAGTCCCAGTGGCGTTTGATCGGCCGAACAAACCGCGACGTCCGACTGACCGACTCGTGGATGTCGTAACGGATCGGCAATCCCAATCAGGTAGTGAAGATTCCGAGTGGCCTGGATTCCCGAGACCATTCCGGCGACCGCCGTCAGTCCGAGAACATCCAGCGAAGAATCGGCCAATGCGACCAGAATCGCCAGGGCATCGCCAATGCCAGGATCAGCATCAATGATGATCTTCTGAGCCAAGGTCGCTGTA
>CANHVD010000742.1 GCA_947463775.1 Planctomycetaceae bacterium
AGCAGAAAAAATCTCGCCGCTGATGTGTGAAGCGTCCCGTCGGCGGAGCGACGGGTGTACTGTAGGCCCGTCGCTCCGTCGACGGGAATTGTTTTCTTCCGTAAGTCACAAGCTATGACCAACGAATCCCCCGAAACGTTTCTTCGTCGTGCCTCGAGTCCTGTGCAGGAGCATGCGTTTCGGCGCGGGCCGCGAATTGTTGCCCTCGAAACAGCGATACCTCATGACGTGATGCCCGGGCTGTTGGCCTTGCGCATTCATACGGATGCGGGAACCGTGAATGGAGTCCCCGTGATTGGTCATGGGGAAACTTATTACATCCCGACGTCAGCAGCGGCCGTGATTCATGACTTCATGTCTCCACGGCTTCTGGGATCGGATGCGTGTGCCATCGAAAGCCATTGGCGATTTCTGTACGAGCGAATCACGGCCTTCGGAGGAACCGGTGCCGAATTGCGAGCGCTGTCTGCGGTTGACCTGGCTTTGTGGGACATCGCCGGGCAGCTTTCTCAACAGCCGGTGTGGCGTTTGTTGGGCGGTCCGGTGCGAGATGCCGTGCCGGTGTATAACAGTTGTGGTGGACCATTCTATGGTCGCTCCAATCGTCGCACGCCGTCAGCTTCGGGCTGGCCTGGGCATGGTGATCCGGGGCAGCCGGGACCTCTGGAAGACAACTGGTCCAGTATGAATTCACCGGCCGAGCTTGCAGAAGAGCTGGTGTCTCTTGGTTACAAGGGGATGAAGTTGTGGTCGTTCGACATGGTTTATCGGCGTCAGGGTGGCCAGTATTTGTCATGGGCCGATATTCGCGAAGGGATCGCTCCGTTCGAAAAGATTCGTGAGCGAGTTGGCGACAAGATCGAAGTGATGCTGGATGGCCATGGCTTCTTTTCTCTGGCAGCTGCTCGTCGCATTGCGGAAGGCATGAAACCGATTCGGCCGCTGTGGATGGAAGATGTGCTGCGGCCGGATTCGATTCACGCTATGGCGGCGTTTCGGGCTGAGATCAGTGTGCCGATTGCAGTCAGCGAAATGCTGGTCATGTCGGATCACTATCGTCAGGTCCTGGAAGCTCGTGCGGCCGATTATGTGATGATCGATCCGACATGGGTAGGAGGGATTTCACAAACGCGGCGCATTGCTGAGCTGGCTCAGATGTACAACGTGCCAACTTTGATGCATGACTGTACGGGACCGTTTACGTTGCTGTCCGGCGTGAATGTAGCGGCGGCAAATTCCGGAGTGGCCTTCCAGGAAACGGTGCGTGCTCATATTGCGACTTTGTATCCGTCGTTGATTGATGAGACGATCACGGTCAGCAACGGACACTTGCCGCTGCCGCAGCGTCCCGGAATTGGTGCTCGATGGCTGAATGAAATCTTCGATCCGGCGCATCCGGGATATCGACGTTCCTCGTTGAGTTAACCTCGCGGGTTTGTTCTAAGACATTCATTCCATGGTAGACCGTTGATGTAATTGTTTAACGGCAAGCCGCAGGCGTCGTTGCCCGGTTTCGCCTACGCCTGCGGCTCGCCATTAAACGAGAACGCTGAATACGTGACTAAACCAGCCGGGGGCTAACGCCGGGCGGCTGATAACTTGACCATAAGGAAGACTCGCGTTTAATGACGTCATCAGAATTTCAATCGGTCTCTGCGGAGACGCTTCGAGCATGGGACAATGAGCATGTCTGGCATCCGTTCACGCCGATGTCGGCGTATGTTCAGGAACAATCGCCGATTATTGCGCGAGGCGAAGGTTTCGACCTGATTGATGTCGAAGGCCATCGTTATCTCGATGGCATTTCTTCGCTATGGTGCAATGTGCATGGCCACACGGTCCCCGAGATCGACGCGGCCGTTCGAGAGCAATTGGGCAAGGTGGCTCATTCGACGTTGTTGGGATTGTCGAGCGAACCGTCGATCCGTCTGGCTCGTGGGCTGGTTCAGCGAGCCCCGAGCGGACTCAGCAAGGTCTTCTATTCTGACAGCGGCGCGACGACGGTCGAAGTCGCGCTGAAGATGGCGTATCAGTATCATCGCCAGAAACCAGAAGGGCCAGAGGATCGAGATACGTTTCTCTGCGTGGGTAATGCTTATCACGGAGATACTCTGGGAACCGTCAGCGTCGGCGGCATCGAGTTATTTCATCGGTGTTACAAGCATCTACTGTTTCCGACGATTGTCTGCCCGTCACCCGTGGCTACGCGGGTGCCTCAGGGGCAAACTCGGGAAACATGGCTGCAGTTCTGCTTTGATGAAGTGGCTCGTTTGATGAAGGAGAATCATCACCGGCTGGCGGGATTTGTTATGGAGCCAATTGTTCAGGGAGCGGCCGGAATATTGGTTCATCCGCATGGCTTCCTGCGTCACGTTCGCGCGTTGTGTACTCAGTATGACGTGCCGCTGATTGCTGACGAGGTTGCCGTGGGATTCGGCAGAACAGGGACGATGTTTGCGTGTGAACAGGAATCCGTCAGCCCGGATTTCATGTGTTTGGCGAAAGGAATCTCGGGTGGATATCTGCCGGTCGCTGCGACTTTGACCACCGAACGCATCTTCAATGCGTTTCTTGGTGAGCCGTGGCAGGGGCGAACATTCTTTCACGGCCATACTTACACGGGGAATGCTCTGGGCTGTGCGGCTGGCCTTGCTTCTCTGGAGCTGTTTGAAAAGAACAGAGTGCTGGAGAATGTCACGGCATGCAGTCAGCTTGTTCGTGAAAAGCTGTCTCCGCTGTTGCAGCATCCTCACGTGTTGGAAATTCGTCAGCAGGGACTGATGATCGGGATCGAGATGGTGCGAGATCGTGAAACGCAGGAGCCGTTCGATACTCGTCTGCGGCTTGGTCATCAGGTGACTCTGGCGGCTCGCCGTCGTGGTGTCATTATTCGTCCGCTGGGAGATGTGGTTGTTCTGATGCCAGCCCCGGGAATGCCTCCGGCGTTAGTTGGTCGATTGTGTGATGTGGCGATTGAGTGCATCGAAGAAGTGACGAAAGGTGCGCCGTGAGTATTCGAATGGGGCATTGGAACGCGGTAACGGATGTGCTTTTGGTCATGCACCGCTGGCAGAGTTCTCTGGTTCGGTCGAACTGAAATCAGGAACTGTCTGATTGTGAAACAGGAGTGGTGCAAAAGCCGTTGAGCCACCGGGGCAGGCCCGGTGGCGTGAGGCGGGTTGCAAGACACAGGGATCGATCCGAGGCGGACCGCAGATGGGATTCGATGATTTTGATAATCCCTATCGAGCACCCGAAGTGCCGTTTGAAGTAGTACGAGAGTCTGCGCCACGCGGGGCTTACTTCTGGGTTCGATTGTGGATTTCTTTGCAGATGCTTGTCGCGGTGGTAGGCACGTTTGCAGCGTTCATCGATGTCCACACGATCGTGGCCACCGGGCCCATCCTGTCGATGATTGGTATCTCCGGGACCA
>CANHVD010000743.1 GCA_947463775.1 Planctomycetaceae bacterium
CAGTGCTGGAGAACCTAAAAGTGGTTCTGGTGATCGCTTTGCCCGTCAGTGCTGTGATATCGCTCACGATACGCATGGCTGATGAATTTGGCATGCGGCGAGTGTTCTCGCAGGGCTGAAAAAAGGAACCATGTACAACACGCCACACAACGCGGTCTTCTCCCCAGGCAACGAGCACGACGAATTTATCGCGCCGGGCAGCAGGGTACGTCTGTGGTTATTGGGAAGCGTATTTTCGCTGGCGGCGATGATTGTGATTGGACGAGTCGCCTGGGTTCAGACTCAGTTGCCGGACGACTACCTTGATTCGTTGAGCGTAACGACGATCGAAGAGGAGGCTATTCCCGCGCGAGATGGGCGGATCCTTGCCGATGCACTGGTGCTTGCGGCTGACGTGGAACAGTATTCGATTCAGATGCATTATCGCTGGCTGCAGGCCGACGCGGATCAGAACTGGATGAAGCAGCAGATACGTCAGGTTCTGAGTCGCGAAGAGCGAAAGAACGCGGATCTTGTCGCAAAGGCTGAACGGGACATTCAGGAATCGCAGGAGGCCATGTTCGCGGCTGTCTCTGAAGTCACCGGAATGTCGCAGGAGGATCTGCGTCAGCGTTGTGGAAAAATCGAGCTGCGAGTTCGAAAGATCAGCGATGCAGTCAATCAGAAGAGCAGCGTCCTTGATATCGACGTGGAAGCAGACGACGAGCTGGATGAAGATGATTCGCTTGGACTGCTCATGCGTGGGGCGTCTGCGATTCGCGATGCTCTGACAACGCCGCCACAACGAGAAGAGGCCGACCGAATCGTTGTTCGCGAAGAGGAGACCTGGCACGATGTCCTGGAGAATGTCAGTGTCGAGGTCGCCGCAAAGATCAATGAATATCCCGAGCAGTTTCCGGGGGTTCGTGTTGTCGCTGTGACACAAAGAACCTATCCGCAAAATCAACTGGCGGCTCATGTTGTCGGCGCACGCACAAAAGTCACTGAGAAAGATCTCGCTGCTGAACAGGGTGCTGATGACTCTCTGTCAGAACAATTGCGATCTGATCAGACGCGATCAGGTCGGTTTGGTGTCGAGAAGTCTTACGACCATCGAATTGCAGGGATTTCAGGCCTTCGCAGAATCGTGCGTGATCGACGACAACGTATCGTCTCGTCCGAGATCGTGCGACGGCCCGTGAGCGGACGCGATGTCGTGCTGACTCTGGAGACAGAGGTGCAGAAAGTCGCAGAACAGTTGCTGGCAGAGTCGCTTGGTGATGCCGAGAAGGAGCTGCTTCTGCCTCCGCCGGAAGTCACGAACGAGTCTGAAGAGCCGACTGAAGATCAACTGGCCCCGCCGGAACCGGAGCATATTCCGACGGGTGGTTGTGTCGTTGTGATGGAAGTTGATTCAGGGCGAATTGTGGCCGCCGCGAGTGCTCCGATTTTTGATCTCTCCATGTTCACAGAGGGGACCGCAGCTCAATGGGAAATGGTCAACAGCGATGCTCGACGGCCGTTTGTTTCGCGATTCACGGGGATGGCATTGCCGCCCGGTTCAACATTCAAGATCGTAACGGCGATCGCTGGCCTTCAGACCGACGTACTCTCGCCGGACATGATGTTTGACTGCCAGGGTTATCTGGAAAACCCTGACGAACATCGATGTCTCATCTATCGGCTCCATGGTCGCGGGCATGGCGACGTCAATCTTCGGACGGCGATGGCCCAGTCCTGCAACGTATATTTCTTTGATGCCGCTCGCCGCATGGGGATTCAGCCTCTCGAAGAATGGACGCGGAGACTTCAGTTCGGCAAAGCATCAGGTATCGATTTGCCATTCGAGAAGGCTGGAACAGTTCCCGCGGCCCGTCGTCATCCGAACGAGTCTGAGATGACTGGTGCAGCTCAAGCGGCCGCTCAGCGGCGTTTTGAACGTGAAGCACTTGGACTTTCGATTGGTCAGTCGAGACTCACGGTCACGCCGCTTCAGATGGTTCGACTTCTGGCTGCGGTCGCGAACGGCGGATGGCTGGTCACTCCCCATGTCGCCAGTGATGAAGGCGTTGCCCGGCAAGCCAGTGAACTTGATGATTCGCCATTTCGAGTCAGCCGTCAGCGAATCTCAGGACTGACGGATCAGATTCTGAACTCTGTGCGAGAAGGACTGGAGGCTGTGGTTGAGGAGCCGATTGGCACCGGGTTCAAGACGGTCCGGCTGCCTGGGATCAGGATCGCAGGGAAAACCGGAACGGCAGAAGCTTCGCCCGGAAAGCCGGATCATGCGTGGTTTGCGGGATATGCTCCTGCAGACAAACCCCGGTACGCGTTTGTCGTTGTGCTTGAACACGGCGGTTCCGGCGGCAAGGCTGCTGGACCGGTGGCCCGAGAAATGGTCCGCTGTTTATCTCAACAGGGATTGCTGCAGCCCGCAGAACTGACACGAGTAGAGCCGCGTTGATCGTCGCGCGTTGCGGGCTTCACGCTGCTCGCTTCAAGGCTTTGGAAGTCCATGCCACAGCCGTTGGCCGATTGAGCTTTTCCAGCAGAGTCTGTTCGCAGAGTTCTCCCAACGAAATCCCCAGAGCCCTTGCGGACATCGGGACGAGGCTGTGAGATGTCATGCCCGGGATCGTATTGATCTCCAGAATCCAGCAGCGACCAGATGCGTCAACGCGAAGATCCGTCCGGCTGATCGCGCTGACGTCGCATACTCGACAAGCTCGAAGCACGCTTTCGTTGAGACTGTCAGGAAGTCCGGGTGGTGAAACTCGATACTGAGTCTGCTCGTCGTGATACTTCGCCTGATAGTCGTACCAGGCTCCGGACGGAACAATTTCGATGGCTGGGAATGCGGCTCCGTTGATGACTGGAACGGTGATTTCGCGGCCGACGATGAATTGTTCAATCAGGAAACGAGGACACCAGCGAGTTGCTTCTCGAACAGCATCGTCCAATTGACTTTCCTGCCGAACGATACTGATGCCGACACTGGATCCCTGTTCGGATGGTTTGACGACCAGTGGGTAGCCAACGCAGCGAGCAGCCTCGTGAATCAGTGACGGTGAAGAAATCCGATTCAGGGCGACACCCGGCGGAACCAACAGCCCAGCGGCTTGCAGCGTTGTGCGAGTCGCGATCTTATTAAAGGTCAGTCGTGACGCTTCTGCACTGCTGCCCAGCCATGGGATCCCAAGCTGATCAAGTTGAGTCTGCAGGACACCATCTTCTGCTCCGGTCCCATGGAGCATCGGAAGAACAATATCTGTGTCGGCAGCGATAGAAGAAAGCGGAGACTTCGCGGGATCCAGCAACTGCACATGGTGGCCTCGCTGCTGAAGAGCGTTGGCCACGTTACGGCCGCTCTCAAGGCTGACCTCTCGCTCGGCTGAATCTCCACCAGCGAGCACAACAATACGAAGGCGATCGGCTGAGGTCTCCGCCTGAGA
>CANHVD010000744.1 GCA_947463775.1 Planctomycetaceae bacterium
GAGCGGGCAAGAGCACGGCGATTCGGCTGCTTCTGGGGTTTGAATCGGCCGACAAAGGAGACATTGAAGTTCTGGGGATGAATCCCAAAACGCATGCCCTGGAGATTCGCTCGCGGGTCGGCTATGTCTCGGATGCTCCGCCACTGTACCACTGGATGACGGTTGAAGAAATTGGCTGGTTTGCGGCGGGCTTCTATCCGACCGGTTATCAGGTGGAATACGAAAAGCTGACGCGACGATTTGATTTGAGTCCTTCACAAAAGATCAAAGGGCTCTCGAAAGGAACTCGGGCGAAAGTCGCCTTGTCCCTGGCGATGGCTCATCGACCTCAGTTGCTGATCATGGATGAACCGACTTCGGGGTTAGATCCGCTGGTCCGTCGCGAGTTTCTGGAAAGCATGATTGATGTGGCGGCTGAGGGGCGATCAGTTCTGCTTTCCAGTCATCAGGTCGGCGAAGTGGAACGCGTCGCCGACGATGTGATCGTGCTCATGAATGGAAAGGTGATTGCTCACGAACGGCTGGAGGATTTGAAACAGTCAGTGACAGAGGTTGTGCTCACCATGCCATCGCCAACCGCGATGCCACCCAAGTTGCCTGGTGAAGTCATTGCGAACGTGCCGTTTGGTCACGAGCATGTCTGGCTGTTGCGGAATCTCGATGGGGGAGCCCTGGCGGATCTTTGTCGAAGTCAGGAGTTGCCGCCTCCGATTATTCGCAAGCCATCGTTGGAAGATATTCTGCTGACGCTGTTGAGGCAAAATCGAAATCAACAGGCTGCGGAATCAGGGATGCTCTCGGTGGGAAACCACGGCGTGGCCCCGTTGAGGCCATGAGTCGTTCGCTTAACGTCTAGCCGCAGGCGATTGCGCTTGGGTGCAGCAAAGAAACAAGATTGCAAGTACCAACTGCAACAACAGATTGGCTATTCGAGGCCGACGTCACTGAACCACGTACAAGAAACGCAGTCGCCTGCGGCTTGCCGTAAAACGAGACAGAGAATCATCCATGAACACTGCATTTACAAGACTGGTCTGGAAGGAGCATCGAGCTCAACGGTCGCTCTGGCTGGTATTGCTTTTGGGATGCCTCAATATCTTTATTCTGACGCGGCTTCGGGCGATTCCGTGGCTGGAATCGCTTCTGACGTCTTCGTCATTCTGCATTCTCTTTGTGGTCGCCGCGACTGCAATCGCGTTTGCTGGAGAAGTTGATGATCGAACAGTGAACCTTTTGCGAATGCTACCCTGTCGCACTTCAACGTTGATGATGGCGAAGCTAACGGCAATTGCCACGGGATGCATCGCGTTATTTCTGGCACTGGCGGCGTTGAGTGGCGTCCTTGAGGTTGTCGGCCTTGCGTTTCCAAGGTACTGGCGATCGGAGGATAATCTTCTGTCATTTGATGTCGCGATGTTTCTGCCCGTTCTCGTATTCATGTCTCTGGTCAGTTTGTTGACGCTTGTGGCGTCAATGATCACTCGTCGAGTGATCTCGGCTGTCGGGCTCGCGGCCGCAATGTGCCTTATCTGCCTGATACCTTTCTGTGGGGTTCTTGTTGTTCCAGCCGCTGCTGTGTCCGTCTTCTTTTTGGCTCGACCATGGCATCTCGGTCGAATACCGCGAGATTGGATAACTCCGCGATCCGAGACGGTGTATACCCGGAACCGAAGGTGGTCATTCCTGCCTCGTTCTATCGCGGTCCTGAAACGAGTAATCACCTGGCCGATGTCCCAGAGCCGCGTTCGAACAACTCTTTTCTGGCGCGAATGTCGGTCGGCGATTCCGTTTGCTGCAACGTGGTTGTTAGTTGGAATCGTGATTTGCGTGGGGCGATATGCCTCATACAGTCATGGCTACTTCTGGCCCGCACTGTTTCTATTGGTCTTCATGCATGAATGCGGTCAGAAAACAATGCGTGCGGATCAACGATCAGGTTCGATCTCGCTCCTCGCAAATATGGGGGTCTCCCCCGCGTCGATCTGGCTGACGAAAACAGCGACATGGTTTGCCGTGTTGATTTTTGTCGGAACCGTCGTTGTTCTGCTGGATGCTGTCATTCCCGGTGCTCCGGGCGAAAATACGATCTACGGTCAGTTTCGGATCCTGCAGATCATTTCCATGATCAGGGCACCTCACGTCGCAGATTCACCCAACTTTACACGAGACTCTACGCCTGCTGATCATTGGTTTCAGATCAGTACGTGTGTCGCATACATGCTGATGACGTTCAGTATCGGACAGCTGACTGCTTGCTGGATTCAGCGGCAGATCCTGGCGTTTGCTGCGTCGCTGTTGCTGTTCTTTGGCGCTGGATTCTTGATTAACCTGTGCCGCAATCTTGATTACTCAGTCTGGATCACGGTTATCCCTGTCGGCCTGTGTCTGCTTCTTGCGACGCTCTGCACGGCCCGACGATGGATTGATAGAACAGCCACATGGAAGTTGAGGCTCGTGCAGGGAGCATGGATCATTCTTCCCTGCTGCGTCTTCGTTATCGCGGGACGGATGGTTTGGTACTCCGAACCAGCGTTTGTTACTTCGACGAACATCCGCCATCTATCGTTTCATATGGATGACAGGAATCCTTTCGTCAGAGAGGTGTCAGAGCCGCTTGAAAAGAGCATGATGATTCCAACATCGGAATGGAAGACTCTGGACAGTGCTGCGAGCCTACAGATCTGGTCGAAGTTTGACGTGGCCCTTGATGCTTCCCTATTTAAGTCTCGCCTGTCGCCGCCGCTTCATGGTTGGCAAATTGAACGCAATGAGTCGTTGCCGCTCTACGTGATTGCGAATGAAGATCATTATGGAGTCCGTGAGCTGCTGCAGGTATTCGAAGAACATCTGGCGGTCCGCAAGAAATGGCCGCTGCTTCCAATCTCGTGGACCGCTCCGTGGTCAAACACACCGGCACCATCGGTTACATATCTCCTGCTGGCTGATGCGACGGAGCGAGAAAAACAGGGAGACGTCGGTGGAGCGATTCGTCAGCACCTTAACGCCATTCGCCTTTGCCAGTCGTTGGCCAATCAAACGTCGTCCTGGAAGAACTGGACCGTATGTGTCACTTCCGAACAGGCCGCACTCAGTAGTTTGCGGCAGGTATTGGGGAGTGCTGATCTGACTGGCGTGGATTTGAATGCAGTTTTTGAGGAACTCAATGGATTGCTCGTGTACTGGCAGGCGGCAGATCCTCGGATCATGTTGCGACGACGCCTTGTCTTCTGGGGCCGCGTTGCCTCGGAGAGTAATGCCCTGCGCGAAATTCGGGGTGAATCCCCTGAGCAGAAAGCCTTTACCGGCGACTTATCCGCAGTGAAAGAACTTGAAAACGAAATTGCCGACATGAGTGAAGCCACGCGTTACCGAGCAATCTCGACGATGAACCTGTCGTTTCTGGTTCAGAACACGGAGTGGTCGGGAA
>CANHVD010000745.1 GCA_947463775.1 Planctomycetaceae bacterium
GCCCCGTGACGAACAGAGAATCTCCGGGCTTTGCGCCGGAACGCAGGATCGGTCGCTCCCCCATCGGACTTCCGGTGAGGCATACGTTAATGGCGAACGGACCATTCCAGGAGTTCGTGTCACCGCCAGCCAGAGTAAAGTCAAACTGATTCGTGAGAGCCTCAATCCCGGAGTAAAGCTCGTCCAGAAACTCACCGCTCGGCATTTTCATCGTCTTCGGAACCGCGATGGAAACGAAGGCCGCTGTGGGAAAACAGGCCATCGCGGCCAGGTCACTCAGGTTAACGGCGACGGCTTTCCGGCCAGCCAGACCGGGAGAGATTTTCTCCAGTTCAAAATGAACCCCGTCCAGCAGCATGTCCGTCACAACGACTAGGCGGTCAGTTGAGTACGCAGGCGCTGCAGACTCCGGCATGCGACTACATTTCAGCACCGCGCCGTCATCACCGATGCCGACTTCGACCGGCGGCCGAAGCGGAAATCTTCGAGCGAGCCGCCGAATGAAGTCATTCTCCGTTGTCATCTTCCAGTACCTGATTCCAAGCTTACCATTCCCCGGATCGCTGGAATTTCTCTTTTGCGTTCTGGGCAAATTTTCGTGAAGCCGCAGCCATGTTCTCGAGGATCTGGTCGTAGCTGAGCCCGACCGTACTGCGTGCGGCATCAATCACCGTTTCGCATTCGTTCGTATCCATGAACCGCGCCGCTTCCAGTAGTTGCGGTTGCTCATCTGGTGTCACGACCAGAAATCCATGCTTATCTGCGTGGATCAGATCTCCGGGAGAAACCTTTCTGCCGAAGACCTCCACATCGCAATTAAACTCAACGGCCTGAACGGCTGCGTGGCCCACGCACAATCGTCGAGCAATCGCCTTCAGTCCGGCGTTCGTCATTTCATCGACATCACGAATTGCACCGTCGGTGATCGTACCGACACAGCCCAGGGACTTATGAACATTGGCATTCACCTCACCCCAGAATGAACCAATCACGCGTGGCTTGTCCATATCCTGAATAACGACGATCTTGGGGCCGGGTACGCTGGCCAGATAACGGCGATACTCCGCATTGGCGTTCGGTTTTGTCTTCTTGTGTTCCGGATTGCTGGGCTCAATCTTTAACGTGACCGCATACCCAACCATAGGTCCCATCTGCGGCATAAAATCGCGGGTTTCTTCCAGATTAAACGCGTCAGCGCAGTTGTCGCGTTTTGTGATTTGTTCCCAGCCGTTATAGATGGTCGGTGTGTTCCATCGCTTCAACTGCAGCAGATCGGAGTGGCTAAGTATTCGCGGCGTGTTCATGAAAAACTGGTTTCAGAAAAAGTGGGTGGGTTCGCCCTGACACTGGAAGTTTGTCGGAAGTCTAACGATTTGCAAAGGCTTCCGGCAACGATGCCGCAGGGGCCGTCGCCGGGGAGGTCATGTGAGATGGTTCCGCAAGTTACCTGACTCTCCGCGACGACTCACTTGGAAAGTCAATGTTTTCGTTTCAGGATGATGAACAGGCCGTCGGTCGCATCGGGAAGAACTTCCCACTTTTCGGGTTCGACTTGTAATTCCCGAATGTCGGCAAGAGAACGAACTTCGCTATAAGGATGGCTGGTGTCGAGAATGATGTAGTCAGTGTCTGCAGGCACTCCAGGCTGATAATTGTTGACCGCTCGGAGATAACCACTGTAGTCATAAGATCGTTCGAAATGAGTAAACCGAGTATGCGCGTAATCCGTGGAAGCGACTCGCGAGGTCACTGGAATTTGTGCGATCACTTTCTCGAATTCAGCAGCTCGTGGTCCGGGAACATACAAGTTCCTCCAGCCATAAGAAGATTCTCCAGACCAGAAGTTCGCTCCCATCGGCATCATTGATCCTGTCACCGATGTCAGCAGTGCACATAGAAATGCGAATCGAGCCCACTGAATGCTGCGATGGTTTTGTGAAAGCCCTGCGGCTGCCGCCCAAAGCAGTACGGGCAGAAGTGGTGCGTGAAAATGATGATACGGTATCGGAGGTATCTGCGAAGCCATTTCAGCCGAACTGCCTCCTGCTGCAGAGCCGGATTCATTACCGAGCTGAATCAAACTCAGCATCACAAATGTTGGCACACCGGCCAGCAGATAAACAGGACGTCGCCAGACCAGTCCTCCCAGGGGAATCGTCAGCATGACAAGATATGTCAGTGTGCGAAAACTGAAGAAGATGCCCAGCACTTTGCTCGGTTCACGTAACGCTGTACGTACGAGATCACCGGGGCTGCTGCCAAGATCGCCAAAATATCGGCTATAGTGGACATGAGCGCCATCTCGAAATGCTGGGATGATGATCAGCACGGCCAGCAGAACATAAATGATCGAGAACAACAATACTCCGAGAGACCACTTTGAAAACAGTGTGAGCTGTTTCTCGGGGCCTCTCGCCGCGTTTTCACTCGAGACTCCTGTTCTGGCTTGCCATTGGCAAAGAAACAGTACCAGTCCGATGGAGCCAACGACCAGTGAGAAGTCTTCCTGAGTCGATAACGCGATCAGGAAGAACAGTGAAGATCGCCATAACTTCCGTCGTTCAGCGAAATCAATGCCCCAGAACAAAAACGGCATCCCATAGCAGCTTGGTCGCAATGTCTTGAGATCAATCGCAATGTCCAGATAGTGCATGGGGAAGAACAAAAGCCAACCCAAAGCCAGCCACATCGCAGCTCGCGAACTTCCGGAGTGTCTGCGTGCAATTGAGAAGACAGGAATTGCGCAGATGGCCAGCGAGAATGACGCACAAGCTTCCATCGTCAGGTAGGACGGAAGCAGCATGTGCAGCGGAAGCAACAGCAGATGGATCACCTGAATGTGCTCGCCCAGAAATAATCCCTGATCGAGATAACTGCGGAAGCCTTTGCCATGCCAGACGTTCCAAAGGTGCTCTTCGTACATCGCCGAATCGCCATGTGGCACAAGAAGGCCTGCATAGAGTCGTTCGTTCATCCAGAAAGACATGGCCTCCCAGACGAATATTGCAATGATGACGACAGCAAGTTCCATGCGGGCAAAGCCTGCATTGGCAGACTCAGGGTTGATTGCTGACGTGTCAGAAATCTGACTGAGCCACTCATTCAGAATGCTCGCCAGAATCAGAGTTAACGCATAAGGCGTAGTCGTGGCAACAAACGCGATGAATGATATCTGGCTAACGAACGGGGCGGCGAACCAAACGGCAAGCCAGACACCTGCAAACACTCCTGGCTGCGCGATCGCTGCAGCACGCGACGAGAACGAAAGTGAACGAGAACTTGCCTTCGATTTTGCCTCAACTTGTGCCGCGTTCGTTTGCCGCTTCGAGGATGCTAACCAGTGCGACAGGATTGTAATTCCAAGCAGAGCACCTGCGACTCGCAGGAAGACCGAAGCCGCTGGCAGATTAGTTTGTGAAACTCCA
>CANHVD010000746.1 GCA_947463775.1 Planctomycetaceae bacterium
AGTCACCAGGAACCATGACGGTGGATTGAAATCGGCTCCGTCGGACAACGCCATCATGGCGTGTGAGGTGCTGTTGTCAGTGACAATCAACCACGAATGGATTTCATCCATCCAGAGTTTGCGAGTCATCAACAGTGTGCCATTGCTCAATGAGGCCGTCGCAATCAGCAGAATTACTACCAGCCCCATTCCTCGCATTCGAGCCTTGTATTGTTCCGCTTCCTGAAAAGCTTCTTCAGACTGTGGCACGATGAGTTCTCCGATACAAAAAAGGCGGCGGATGAAAACCCGTATCCGCCTGCCATGCGTTTTCTATGGCTTCACTCCCCACAGGCGACAAAGTTGCCCGTGCAATGTTTTTCATCGGCAGGATGTGCCGAAAATCGGGACGTTGCTCTGATCACGCGCCATGTTTCAGGGAGTTGTCGGCGGTAGCCTGCTTTGTTGTCAGTTCTCTTTCCCAATCCACCGCAAACTGCTGCATTCGTTCAAAGTCCAGTTCATCGGGCCTGCACTCCTTCAAGGCGCGATTCATCACATCCAGTGCGTCTGCCAGACGACCCTGGTCATACAGGGTGACCGCGTATTGAATCCTCAGGAGAGGCATGTCAGGGTATTGGGAAAGTGCGTGTGTCCAGAGCGACTCCGGGCCGGACCAGACGGTCTGATGCTGCTGAGTCAGGAACATGCAGCTCGTGATGACGACGAAGCCTAGCGCCGCTTTCGTGGAATTGCTGATCAGGTCCAGCAGATATCGCAAAGGAGAATCAGCAACCCGCAGCAATTGTTCGACAACAGACACCGCCATCGCGAACACGATGATGCTGGGCAGGTAGAGATATCGATCGTTCATCAAAGTGGTGATGCGAAAGAAATTCAGCATCGGAAACAGCAGCAGAAAAAAGCTGCAGGCTCCCAGTATCCACAGTGGATGCGTCCGACGAATTCTCCAAAGCCCGAGCCCAACAACGACCAAGCCCGCAATTCCGATCAGCACCTGCGGCCAGATTCCGTAGGTCGGTGGATCGTACATTACGCAGAGATCTGTCGGATAAAACAGCATGGCCATGTACTGCCACAGAATGGTGACATCGACAGCCAGAATGTGCAGCAGTCCCAGACTCATATGTCCGCGGACGCCACCCAGAACGGAATTCTGAGCACCCGTGGTCAGCATTAACAACAGCAGCGACATAAAGCCCGGGATAACCTGGCGCGGCAATGCTTCCGGGAATGATTTTTTGCGGACCAACAGATCATAAAGCAACATGATCGGAGGCAGCACGACCGCATGCGCTTTCGAGAACAACGCCAGTGCGAGCAGGAAAACGTAACGGCCTTCGTCTCGTGAAGTTGGCTGGGGCTTCATTCTCGCCAGCATCGCTCCCAGCATAAACATCGAGCACAATAATCCCTTCCGAGACGAGATCCACACGACACTTTCGATCTGCACGGGATGCACAAGAAACAGTGCGGCAGTCATCCATCCGACGAATGCACTCTCCGACAGCCGGCGCACCAGGAGAAACACCAGGATGCCATTGATCGCATGCAGAATGATGTTGGTGATGTGGTAGCCAGCCGGGTTCAATCCCCAGAGAGTGTGTTCAACGAGGAATGAAAAAATCGTCAGCGGGGCATAGTTGCGAGTGACAACTTCTGTGGCGATGCCTTTCAGATTTTGCCAGGACCACCCCTTGATCAGTTCATTGTGTTCGAGATAAGCGGGATCGTCCCAGTTGACGAAGTCGAAACTGGCCGACGGCCAGAAGACCACCATCCCCAGGACGACCAGAACGCTGCTCTGCCACCATGTGCGATGGCGATTAAGCAGATCGGACATGGCGGGATACCTCGGGCGACAAGAAGACAAATCAAACCAACGAGAAAAGTGCGGACGCAACTTCACCTGTCTAGCTTCTGCATGAACTCTGCCACACAAACTCGCCGCAGACGTTGCCTTTTTGCAACACGGCAGAGTTTCTCATGCCTTCGGAGCTTATGAGAGCGACATAATCGACAGGATCCGTTTATCTGTTCCGTCACAGGCCATGGAGAACCGGATAAACCTCAAAACGCGCAATGTGGTTTCACCATTGAGTTCTTCTTTTGGTTCCGCTTGCGCAGTTTTTTCCGCTCTGGTGATTTTTTGGAGCTAGTCTCCATCACCATTGTTTCTGATCAGACCCTCCATGCGCGCGTTTAGCGTGACAGACCAAGGTTTCCCCAGCATGTTGCCAGCTCCTGTTTCCGGCAATCGATCCGTGCTGTTTGCCATTACGGTATTTACCAGTGCTTTCCTGCTATTTCAGGTCCAGCCACTGCTGGCAAAGTTTATTTTGCCGTGGTTCGGGGGCACACCGGCTGTCTGGACGATGTGCATGCTGGTCTTTCAGTTGCTGTTGTTCGGTGGCTACGCTTACGCTCATTTACTGTCGTCACTGAAAAGCGTTTCTCGTCAAGTCTGTATTCACGGCACTCTGCTGGCCGTCGCTGCGTTTTCACTGCCCATCATTCCTGATGTGGCCTGGAAGCCTATGGGAGATGAAACGCCCTCTTTGCGAATCACGCTGCTGCTGCTGGCAACCGTAGGGATGCCATACTTTCTATTGTCAGCGACTGGTCCCTTGTTGCAGCAGTGGTTCAGTCGAGCCTGTACCGGCGTTTCGCCCTATCGGCTTTATGCATTGTCCAACATCGGCTCACTGCTGGCTCTGGTGTCCTACCCGTTTTTGTTTGAGCCAATGTTTTCGTCAACAATGCAGGCCGGACTCTGGTCTGCCTTATTCCTTGTCTTCGCATTGTCGTGTCTGCTCTGCGGCTGGACAACTGCGGTTCGAAGCCAGTCGGAGTTGCCAACCGAAGCAGTGACAGATCCGCGCGAAGAAGAGACAGCTCCTTCTTATGCACGCTGGTTTATTCTCGCCATGCTGCCGTCCGTGATGCTGCTCGCGACGACAAACGAGGTTTGCATGGACATCGCAGTGGTCCCATTCCTGTGGATCATTCCTTTGACTTTGTACCTGCTGAGTTTCATTCTGACATTTGAATCGGACCGATTCTATAACCGCAGGATCATGACTCTGGTCACTACGGCCAGTTTGGTCGCCACAATCCTGATGATGGCTGTCGGAGCCTCGTTTGGTGTCGTTCTGCAGATCATCGCCTTCTTCGTGAATCTGTTTCTGATCTGCATGCTGTGTCACGGTGAACTGGTTCAGTTAAAGCCGAATCCGCGCCGCCTGACTTCGTTCTATCTGACGATCTCGGCCGGTGGTGCTGCCGGTGGATTGTTTGTTGGCCTGCTGGCTCCCATGATCTTTAATAGCTACTGCGAATTGCCTTTGGGGATCTTCTCCTGCCTGCTGATTTGTGCCGGAACATGGCTTCGGAGCGACCAGCAGTTTCAGAAACTTGTGCCG
>CANHVD010000747.1 GCA_947463775.1 Planctomycetaceae bacterium
CGTGCTGATCGGGGGTTTACGTTGATCGAGTTGCTTGTCGTTATCGCGATTATCGCGATTCTCATTGCCTTGCTTTTGCCAGCAGTGCAGCAGGCACGCGAGGCTGCTCGCAGAACTCAGTGCAAGAACAACATGAAGCAATTGGCGTTGGCTGCACACAATTTTGAAAGCACTTACGGAAACTTGCCGCCTGGGTACCTTGGTCCGGATCTTCCTACGGAAGATGGCTCCATTGCAGGTTCTCCTTACATTGGACCTTTGGCTCATCTGCTGCCTTACGTTGAACAGCCTGCTGTTTATCAGTCCATGAATGTAACTCAACTGAATCCCGATCTCGCGAGTTCGACTCAACAGCGTTGGTTCAACGACGCGACGACGCTTCAGGCGGCGTACGCGAAGATTCCGGGCTATGAGTGTCCTTCTGCAAATCCCTATGCCAACACGGTCAGTGTGATTTCTCGAACTCACTGGTGGTTGACAAATCCGACGACTGGTGGCGTCTCGATCACTTACTTCAGCTTTGGTAACAGCACGGCTTTACCAACCACGGCGAACCCATCCGGAACTGCGGCTAACCTTGGCCGTACGAACTACCTCGCTGTGGCTGGCCGAATGGGTGAGCTTGGCCATTCAGGCTGGGATAACTGGAAAGGTTGCTTTTCTCGACGCAAAAAAGTGAAGTTCAGAGACATCACCGATGGTCTCTCAAACACGTTGCTTTTCGGAGAAGTATTAGGGGCTTATAACGCGACCACGAAAGTTCAGGAAAGTTCCTTCATCTGGATCGCCTCGGGCATGCTCCCAACCGGGTGGGGCGCGTTGGCGAATGGTCCTGATGCCGGGAACCCGTTGGCTTATCGCTACGCGAGCCTGCACACAGGTATTGTGCAGTTCGCCATGGCGGACGGTGCCGTGCGTCCGGTCAGTGTCAACATAGACCTTGGCACCTATCGAAGCTATCTGGCCGGGGCTAGTGATGGAAACGTAATTGGCGAATTCTAGTTCTAACGTTTCACTTGTCTGATGTTTCCCTTGATGGGCATCTGGGACGTCTTCATGTTTCGATTCAGGTCTTCGATCCTCTCTGGAGGTCTTATGTTTTTGAAATACTCGTTGAGTGCCATGTTCTTGCTGAGTGTTCTCACTGGCTGTGGCGATGGTGCAGCAAGTTCAACTTCCACTGGTGGTGGTGCTGCTGCTCCTGCAGAAGCGCCTATCGAGCCAGTAAAGTCTGCAGATGACCCATCAACACCTTAAGTGCTGATGTTTGATGGACGCCTTGTTGCCACTCAGCAACGCGAACTGTTTTTTAAACGACCACCGGCAGGCGTTAAGCCATCATGTCTGCCGCGTGGTCTTTTTTGGGGGGAATGTGCCGACCTTCGTTACCGGGGTAATCTCAGATGGAGCGAGAGTTCTCCAGATTGCCTTCTGGCAGATTGAGACCAGCATCTGACGATGCGTCAGATCAGCAATCTGGAGATGTCCCAATTCACTACGCAACGCTCCCTAAAGTTGCGGCTCAGGTCAATTCTTTTGCAACGACGACGATATGTTGTCCCTTCGGCACTGGAGCAACCCAGGCTTGTGCCAGCACAACTCCGTCAAGTGCAGCGACGCAGGGCCATGGATCGAGGTCGATTCGATCGAAGTCATGCAGGTAACCGACAGTGTCACCTTTCTTGACCGGCGTACCGCATTCGATGAGCGGTTCATAGTGTCCGGCGAAGGGAGCAGGAATGAAGCATTCTCGTGCGACCATTTCGAGCTTGCGCTGAGTCCCCGCCTTGTGGTAAGCGATCGGCTCAATCTTGCCATGCATCAGCCCATTGTTGATTAACGCCGCTAATACTCCCTGACGTCCATAACGCACGCCTTCAGGATTCACCGAACGGCCCCAGCCGAGTTCGGTGCCGACTGTAATCTTGCCGAGCCGTTCCGCTTCTGATGGCAGCAGTCCAGGAGTTACGTTTTGATAAACCATCAGGGCGGGCGTGCCGAACCAGCGAGCTGTCGTTTCGATTTTTGCAGCCAACTCCGGATCATCAACCGGATGGAAATTCGCGCAGATGGCAAATCGAGCAACGTCGCCACCGGAATGCAGGTCCAGTACGATGTGAACTCGCGGCCAGATGTATTTGCGAACGAAGGCCGCGATTCGATGAGTAATCCCGGCAAGTGATGGTGTCACGCCGGCTCCGTCCACGAAGGCTCGGTTCAGGTTCACACCGTCATCAAGTTTGCTTTCCCGAGTTCCAGCGAGGAACGCGGCAGGATTCAAAACGGGAATCAGGATAATTCGACCACGAACATCTTCCATGCGGATATCACGCACCAGATGCTTCAGGACGCAAGGGCCTTCGTATTCGTTGCCGTGATTTGAACCGAACGAAACCAGGCCTTCACCGTCTTTTGCTTCAGGGCCGACAAAAACTGTCAGCGGCATCAGGTGGTCGCCCCAGATACTGTCGTGCTCAAGAGCAACCCAGTAATCTCTGCGGCCAGGGGAATCAAGATCGAGTTTTTCAGGGCGGACAATCACACGGTTCATGGAAGCACTCTCTGGAAGATTGTTGCAAAGTGGCAAGTTGTGTCGGGGCAGGCAAGAGAAGTCTCAGCCATTGGCTTTGACGGGGGGAATATAACGATTGGCAAGTTCCGCGTAATCTTCTCTGACGGGACTGAAAACGTCCAGCACGACCGCCGGTCCATTCACAGCCACCGCACGATGAGGTACGTTCGGAGGAATAATAAACAGCGAACCAGCCTCGCAAATGCGGGTTTCGTCACCAATCGTCAGTTGAACCTGACCCTTGATCAGCATTCCGGCCTGTTCGTGAGGGTGATGATGGAGCGGCACTTCGGCACCGTCTTCCATTTCAAGATACGATAGCATGACGTTTTGGCCGTGCGGAGTTCGCATTCGGCAACCCGGGACAGGTTCGATGGCCGGGATTTGTGAGAGATCAACAAAAGGCATGTGGTTCTCAGTCTCTGAGTTTGTGACCGGTCAGCTTCAGGAAGAGGCGTTCGAGATTTGGTTCGTGAGTTCTGATGGATCGCACGCCGATCGAATGTTGCCCCAGCGTCGTCAGGATCGACGTGACTTCGTGATTCAAAGCAGCTTCGGTATTTACATCGGACGTACTGATGCGGACGACCGTTTCATCACCATCTCGATCGATGGTCGCCGTTGAGCCCAAAGAGAGCGTCGACGGAAGTGACGCATTCCCGATCCGCAATTCAAGCTCGAACGGAATTTCTTTCAGCAGTTCCGGAATCGTATCGCAGGCCAGCATTTTGCCGTGATCCACGATCGCTGCGCGGGAGCAGATGGCCTGCACTTCTTCCATGTAGTGGCTGGCATAGATCACCGCTGTACCGTTTTTCTGCAGACTACGAATACATTCAATCAGATGCGC
>CANHVD010000748.1 GCA_947463775.1 Planctomycetaceae bacterium
CTGGTTCACGAAGATCGTGGTCGGCGAGTTTTCCCGGCCGATCCGGATTACAGCCTGCTGTTGCAGAAGCCTGCTAACGTCCTGCCGCATGGCGGTGGGCAACGCATGTCGCCGGGATCGTACGAATGGGAGTTGATCAGTCGCTGGATTCGCCAGGGAATGCCTTACGGAGCAGAAACGGATCCAGTGCTGGAACGGATCGAAGCTGTGCCCGCGGTTCGTGAAATGAACGTGCGAACTCGGCAACAATTGTCCGTGATCGCACATTACAGCGATGGATCAATTCGCGATGTGACTCGACTGGCTTCCTACGACGCCAATTATCCGGAAATGGCGGTCTCGACATCATTGGGGCGAATCACCGTTGAAGATGTGCCCGGCGAAGTGGCGATGATGGTCAGGTTTCAGGGACAGGTCGGAGTGTTCCGGGCCATTATTCCTCAGGGACTTTCGGTTCCTGCAACGCCGCCCGAGAAGACGTTTATCGATACGCTCGTCTTTGCAAAACAGCGACAGTTGGGAATTCCACCTTCACCGCTCTGTGACGATGCGACGTTTATTCGGCGAGTCTCCATCGACGTCGCCGGACGATTGCCGACAGTTTCCGAAGTGGAGCAATTCATCGCCGATCCGGATACTTCAAAGCGAGAAAGGCTGGTGGATCGGCTGGTAGATAGTCCGGGCTACGCCGACTACTTTTCCAATAAGTGGGCCACAGTGTTGCGAAACAAACGCCGCAACGGGACCGACGTGCAATATACCTATAAGTTCCATGGTTGGATCCGTCGAGCGTTGCGTGAAAACATGCCGTACGACCAATTAGTCCGTGGAGTGTTAACGGCGACTGGTGATCCGGAAACACATCCTCCCGTGGCTTGGTATCGAGAAGTCAGTACATCGACTCAACAAATGGAAGATGTGGCCCAGTTGTTTCTCGGCATGCGCATGGCATGCGCCAAGTGCCATCATCATCCGTTCGAACGCTGGAGCCAGCAGGACTACTATGGCTTCGAGGCCTTCTTTTCTCAGGTCGGATTGAAGAACAGCAAGTTCAATCCCAACGTGAATCAGCCGGATATGGTTTATCTGAAGACCAACGCCCCAGTGTCAAAGAATCCTCGTTCGCAGCTTGATGTGAAACCGATGGGCCTGGGTGGTCCGGAGCTGGATATTTCGCCCTACGAAGATGCGAGACAGTATCTGGTTGACTGGATGGCGGCTCCTGAGAATCCATTCTTCGCAAAAGCCCTGGTCAATCGTTACTGGAAACATTTCTTTGGGCGAGGCATCGTAGATCCGGAAGACGACCTGCGTGTGACGAATCCTCCTTCGAACCCTGAATTGCTGAATGCCCTGGCGAAGCATTTTCTGGATCATCATTTTGATCTCAAGGATCTGGTGCGAACGATCTGTAAGTCGAATGTTTATCAACTCAGTTCTGAGCCGACCGAATTCAACAGTAACGATCAGCAGAGTTTTTCAAGCTTTTACCCTCGACGACTGACGGCTGAAGTTCTTTACGATGCCGTCAATTCTGTCGCGGATACCCCATCAAACTTCGGCACAATTCCTCAGGGAACGACGGCCGTTCAGCTTCCGGATAATGGTTTCAACAACTACTTTCTGGAAGTCTTTGGCAAGCCGGAAGCGGAGAGTGCCTGCGAGTGTGAGCGATCAGCCGAGGCAAATTTGTCTCAATCTTTGCACCTTCTGAATTCAGGCGATGTGCAGGGGCGTCTGCAGAATGGTCAGGGGCGAGCCGCGAAGTTCACTCGTGAAATGGAACGGCCCGATACCGCAAAAGTTCGTGAACTATATCTGGCCGCGTTTGCTCGCGAGCCGCGTCCGGAAGAATCCGAGTTCATCCTGTCGCGCGTGGCCGATTATCAGAATAAACAGCAGGCCTGGGAAGATGTGATCTGGGCAATTTTGAATGCTCGAGAGTTCCAGTTTGTAAAATGATTCTTCCCAACCTTGTTCGAATTCAACGATGTTCAGAAGTATGTCGACTCCTGCTGCTTGTGCTCGCATGCCTGATCACGTTGGCGTTGATGCCGGTCAGTCATGTCCTTCGTGCCGACGAAGTCGACGAAGCAGACGCCAAGGTCGCAGCCGAAAGATTTCTCACCGTCCTCGTGAAGAATCCTCGCTTCGGAACGGCGTTTGATCGCGTCTACGGATTTTGCATCGACCGTGGGTCCATCGCGACTCTGAAAGAATCGCTGCGAACGGCTGCAAACTTGCCCGATGAGTTTGCGCCGCCAGAGGGAACGATCACCAGCGACATGGTGACTCTGGAGTTGCCAGCGACGGTTGATGCAGGTGCCGCATGTCTCCTGTTTGGCATGATCGAGCTGCGGCACTCAGAAGCGGACACGGCCAGCAGAGTTCTCAAGCAGGCTGCAGAATTGCGTCCCAAGGATCCCGTGGCTTATTGGTATCTCGCCAAAGCGTTGGCTCTGAGGCAGAAGTTGGATGAAGCGGCCGCCTCTCTGGAGCAGGCGATTTCGTCTCGACCTGCAAAGATCGATCTGCTGGAGATTTACAAGGAGCTGGCACGGACTCATCAGCGAGCACAGAAGGCTGAGGCTGCGTTGGCGGTGTGGGAACGGCTGGAGCAGGCATTCCCGGGCGACCTGCGGGTGAAGGAACAAATTGCCGCAACGCTGACCGAAGATGGACGATGGGAAGAGGCGTTGGTTCGTTATCAGGCGTTGGTGAAGGAAACCCGGAACGCCGATCAGCGAGTGCAGTCCAGTCTCGCCGCGAGCGATGTTCTGATTCAACTTGGCCGATCACAGGAAGCGATTGCAGTCCTGGAAACTCAGTTGAGCGATCTCGATCCAGACAGTTGGTTGTACAAAGAAATTCGTCGTCGCATTGAAGGCTCTTTTCGCGGTCGCAACGATCTTCCGGGGCTTGTCACCTATTATGAACAATGGCTGGGGGCACACGCGGAAGACGTCGACGCGATGGCTCGATTGGCGCGGACGTTGTCCCTGCAGAATCAAACGGCCGTGGCGTCAGAATGGTATCGCAAAGCCATTGCACTCGCGCCGTCGAATGGAGCACTGCGAGAATCTCTGATTGAACAGTTGGTGCGAGAAGACAATTTTCCGGATGCGATCGCGCAGTACGAAGAGCTGTCGAAGTTTGATTCGGGAAACCTCGATCATCTGGAAGACTGGGGCCAGCTGATCCTTTCGCAGAAGGACGTACCGCAGGACGAACGACAGAATAAAGCGGCGGTCGTCTGGAATCGGATGCTGGAAAATCGAGCGGACGATTCCGTCACGCTGGCGCGGCTGGCTGGACTCTTCCGTCGAGCAGACGTTCGCGAACGAGCGATAGAGCTGTATCGCCAGGCGATCGATAAGTCTCCGAATGAACCTCAGTATCGCGAGTATCTTGGTGAGTATC